>JANODS010000957.1:0-2504 GCA_031412835.1 Acidobacteriota bacterium
ACCGCGACGCACGATGTGTCCTCAAAATTCTCGTTCTACTTCCATTTCCTGCGGCCCTCCTGCCCGGTAAATCCACGAATCGTTCGCGATTCATTTCGGCGCCAGCAGGTCCTCCCGCTGGAGTTGTGGGTACAGTTCCAGAATCTCCTCCATGGACGATCCGGAAGCAAAGGAAATGCAACAGGTGATTGAGGGAGGCGACCAAGCGGGCTTCGCGTTCGAAGCGGGCTCGGATGTCGTCACGCTGGACGCACAGTGGAGAGTATCTACACATCGCCTATCGCGAGGCGGCGGATGAAACCGTCGTCTTTCCCATGCGCGTCATGCCTCCGGCGGAAAAGGCAAGGTATCGAAAACGATGAGGAAAACCAGCAAGGCGAAGGCAGTCCCCCGCATCCGGCTCCCGCGGAAGTCGGCGAGTTATCAGGAACTCGACAATTTTTTTGACCGGCACGACGCGGTCGCGTTGTTGCGGCAGGGCGTCACGGAAGTCGATCCGGATCGGGCGGATCTCGACCGCATGTTGGCTGACTACTGGAAGGAGGCGAACTCCAAACAGCTAAATATCCGAATCCCGGTCACTGCCAAGCGAATGATTGAGATGCTGGCCAAACGCAAAACAGTTGAGGTTTCGACGCTCGTTCGCATGTGGGTAATTGAAGGCATGCGGCGCGAGGCAGCTCAGGCGTAAGAGCCTGGCGATGGAGGGATTGCAACCGCGAGCGGATCGGAAGCGTCAATCAACCACCGACACCCTGCGGCGGAGTTCGTCGAAGACGTTCAGCAGAAACGTCAGATGCGTGGGTCGCCTTTCGCTATCGTCAGCAAATATCACCGCCTGCCGCCTGCCGTCCGGCGAAAACGAAGTGGGAAACTCCCCCGCCTTGCCTTCCGTCAGACGCTTCGCCTCGCCCGCTCCGTCCGCGCGGACCGCGTACAACCCGGGCGCCGTCGAATTGAGGTGCGTGGGCAGCTTCTCGCTTTCCTCGTCCGCCACCATCGCCGCCAGTCGCTGGCCGTCCGGCGCAAGGTCGTAGTTGCGATCATTGGTCAAGATGGCCCCATCGTGCTGTCGGGCGTGCTCGCAGATACAGCTCTTGCAGCGCTCTCACCTGGTCCACCCGCGAACGCCCCCAGCGATCCAGCCGCCAAACCAGCACCAGGTCTAGATGAGGAGAAGAGGTTGGGATGGCGGCGGGGGAGTTCGCCGCAAACTCATTCGAGGTCCTGCTGACGTTGCTCCCTGGTGAAAACTTGCGGAAAACCAGGGAGGCTGAAGGTGGAGCGAACATCGCGAGTCGCGTGGACATCGCTTGCGCTTTTCAAAAGTGAAACGCGATGCCAAATAATGGCGCAACATTGTGGCGGCGGTAAAGGGTCGAGCCCTTGCGAGTCACGAAGTCACGGAGTTCGAAGCGGAAGCTCAGCAGGCGAGTGGCGCGAACATCGATACCGCCGCCGAAACTGCCGGCGATGCCGCTGCGGCGTCCGGCGGCGGTGATGGTTTGGTTCGGGCGTTCGATGGAGACCTTTTCGTTAGTGGCGACCAAGCCGAGCCCGGCGGTGGCGATCAGCGAGATGCGGTTGGTGCAGGGATGGTTGAGACGGAGGCCGGGCGTTATGAATACAGTGGTGGCCCTCCGGCCTAAAACGGGGCGGGAGGAGGCGGCGAACTTGCCGTCAGTCCAGAGGATGGGGAGCTCGAGCGATAGCCGGCCGATGGGCGTCTTCGCGACTTGGTGGGCGGAGCTGAACATCCCCGCGCTGAGGGTTTCGACCTTGGTAGACGTGGGACGCACGATAGAGTCGTGCGAGAGCCAGCCACTGTAGAGGCTGACTTCGTTGCTTTGCGCCAACAAGGCACAAGTGTACAGGAACGCACAGAGCATTGTTCTCATGGTTGATTTGACCTTTCTGGGCTAGAAGTGCAGAGCCAAGCCGAACTGGGCGATGACGTTGCGGCGAGAAAAAGTGTTCGTTTGGAGAGTGGTGGCTTGGGTGGTGCGGAAGCTGCGCGCTTCACCGCGGAGACTCCAGAACTTGGTGAGCCGGAAGTCGAGGCCGCCGCCGAAATTGAAAGCGCCGCCGGTATTGGAGCGGTCGACCTCCACGATCTGATTGCCGATGCGGGAACCGAAGCGCTCCTGTTTGTGAGCGATTCCACCGCCGCCGGCGGCGTACAGTGCAACGCGGGGAGTAAGGTTGTAGTGGTAGCGGAGGCCAGGTGTGACAAAGACGATGCCACCGGCACGGCCGATAACACGGTCACTGATTTCGCCGTTGGAACCAGCGACGAACTGGACGGGCAACTCCAAATAGAGCCGCCCGCCCCGACCCTCCACCAGTTGCCAGGCGTAATTGACCTGGAAACCCACCTGCACTTCGCCGCGAATGACGTCTTCGCGTACCGACGCATTGCGTTGGGAAAATCCGAACAGAAATCCGAGATCGCTGTTTTGTGCGCTAAGACCGGTACAGGCTAGCAGCACGAGGGAAGTGAAATG
>JANODS010000958.1:0-7872 GCA_031412835.1 Acidobacteriota bacterium
GCAGGCCGCCGGATTCGAACTCGATCACCTGCGCGGATAGGCACCGCGCAGCGAGCAGGAGAACCGAGATGGCGGCATAGCGCATTACTCTTATTATGCGCTGTGGCGGCGGACTAGGTTACCGGAAAGACGTGTTGATCACGCTTCGAGCGGCGGAAGCTCGAAATAGAGTTCTGGTTGCAGGAGAACTTCGCCCTGCTCAATGTCGGATTTTATAAGCCGCAGGACGGCCTTCGTGCCATCGAGAAAGACGTACGGCTCGCCGGGAAGGGCGGTCGTGAACCGCAGTGGATCTCCCGGCATCCAGATCTCTCCGTCGAAATCGACGAAGGGGCGCCGACATTTCAGCAAGCCGCGTTGGGCGTAATCACTCAGGCCGGGCATCGAAGGGGAGCTCAAAAAAACGTTCCGGATAAAGCAGGATCGCGGCGTGAACAGGGTCCTGCTCATCGAGGTGGAGAACAGGGCCGGAGTGGCCTTGGAACAGGTGGATTAACTGGCTTTGGTCGCGTTCGTGGACAGCCCAGAGGATCTGGTCACCGGGGCGAAACGCGCGGCCGTCCAGGTCGGTGAACTCCGCGGTAACAGGGAGCGACGGGCCGTTGGTGTACCACGCGAGGCGCGGGAGGGGAAGCGTGAAATATCGTTCCGGGTGAGAAACGATATCGCGGTCCGTGGAGACCTCACCGGAGAGCCGAAGGACGGTCTGACCCTTGGCTGAAAAGGTATAGCCAGCCTCGTAGGGAAAGTAGTTATAGAAGTCGAACTCGATGGATTGGCCAGGGGCAAGGCACTGGCCATCGTAGTCGTGAAACTCACGAACCACACATAATGGGCCGCAGCCTTCGTAGTCAGTTAACTGGCTCAACGGAGCTTCTCCAATTCATGTCGTAAAAGAGGGTTCTCCGGATAGTCTCGCACGAGTCCGCCCAGCCAGTCTTTTGCCTCTGGTTTTTTCTTATCCCGCAGCGCGGCAACGGCGAGCAGAATTCTGGCGAAAGGCCCAAGATAGCGCCCGTTTTTCGCCGCAAATTTGAGTTGTTCGATAGCTACTTGTTTTGAGCCCTTCGTGTCTTCAAACTTGACGAACCACTTGACGAAAAAGGGAAGGCTGTCGAGCAGGTACTCGCTGAGTCCGGTGGTGAGGTAGGCGTCGCCGTAGTTTTTGTCGGTGGCGATGAGGCGCTTGGCGTAGCTATGGGACGTCTTCGCGTAGGCGAGGGAACCGAGTTGGCGCTTCTCCACAAATGCGGCGTAGTCGGTGGTAAGGCCCCAGGAGAGCGAGAGCGAGAAGAGGGCCGCGGTGTCCTTGGGGTCCTTGAGCAGAGCGGCGTCGGCGCGTTCGCGGGCCTGTTGGGCGGCCCAATAGAAAGCCGCTCGGGTTTGCGGATCGGCCTTGAGCTTTTTCTTCCCGGCGATGCGGTCGTCGTCGAGGAAGAAGTCGGTTTGCAGAATGCTGAGGCGATCGAGTTCCTGGAAGACGAGAGCGGCGGCGCGGGTGGTGTAGCCAAGGGGGTCCTGAGGTTGTTGGCCGATGTGTTGGTCGATGAGGCCCTGGGCGCTTTTGAAGTCGAAGTTGTACATCCGCTGATAGGCGCGATCCAGCAGCGGCGGGTCGGCGGCGCGGCAGAGAAGCGGGAGGGAAAGAAAAAGTAAAAAACGCATTAGACAGCAAAGAGGCGATCGAAGATTTCGCGAGTGCGGCTGCGGATTTGTTCCACTTTATCCGGCAGCGGTTGATCATGTAAATGGACCGGGGTCCATCGGCTGATGATGTCGGTGAGCATGTCGAGATGGAGTTGTGATTTGGGCAAGTTGGGTTCCGCTTGGCCGAAGATGACGCGGAGGCCATGATCGAGGGCGCGATAGAAGGTGGCGGCATCGCGCAGGAAATTGGCGTCGCCGGGATCGAGGTGCCCCATCTGTTCGATGACCTCGATGCGGCGCGGGGTGGAGAGTTGTTTGAAGAAAAAGCCCGCGCTTTTTAGACGAAGGTACATCAGGATGAAATCGATATCGTAGTAGCCGCCGGAGCCGGCTTTCAGCGGCTGGGCGGTGCCGAGTTCCCGCTCCAGGCGCAAGCGCATCCGGCGGAGTTCGGCGCGCGAACGGCCGGACTGGCCGTAGCGGCGCCAGTCGATTTGTTGAAGCTCATGGAGGAAGGCGGTCGAGGCTTCGATGTCTCCGGCGACGGCGTGGGATTTCATGTAGGCCATGCCTTCCCACGCTTCGGCGCGGCGTTCGAAATATTCGCGGAAGGCGGATTCGGTTTGGACGAGGGCTCCGGCGCGGCCGTTGGGCCGAAGGCGGGAATCGACGGCGAACATGACGCCTTCGCCGGTGTAGGCGCTGAGGATTTCGATGAGCCGCTCGGCGATGCGGGACCACTGGGGAAGCTCCTCGGCGGCGGAATTGGGGAGCGCGAAGACAAGGTCGGCGTCGGAGCCAAGGTCGAACTCGCGCATACCGAGACGACCGAGCGCGATGACGGTGAGATGGGGCGGCAGGTCCGGCCCGGTGGCAATGCGATAGGCAGCGCCGATAATCCATTCGCCGAGTTGGGAGGCGCGCTCGAGGGTCGTAAAGACGGGCTGGCGGAGGCAGATGGATTCGGCCTGCAGGCGGAACATTTCGCGACGAAAGTAGCGCCGGAGATCGGTGGAATCGGCGTCGGGGGGCGGAGGACTGAGAGGGGTGTTGAAGAGGACGAACTCGGCGAGCAGATCGGGGGTGCGGACGAGCTGCTCGGACAGAAACGGACTGGTTTCGAAAATATCGAGGACGTGGGTGGCTAGGACGGAGTCGCGGTCGAGCAGGGCCAGCCAGTCGGGGGCGTCGAGCATTTTTTCCAGGAAATGTTCGAAGGCGAGGGCCGAGCGGTGCAACGGTCGGGAGGCAAGAACGGCGGCCAGGCGCGGCGCTTTCTGGTCTAGGAAACGGACGAGGTTCGAAGGCGGCAGCATCGGCTCCGGGTTGAGCGTGCTGGGACGCTGGGCGTGGATGACGCGTTCGTAGATTTCATGAACCTCGGCCAAGTGGACGTGGAGATGTTGCAGGAGGCGTTCCGCCGAGACGACCCCGCCGACCTCGGCGACGGGCATGCGGCGGGCGATATCGGCGGGGTCGGGAGGGAGCGAGTGAGTTTGCCGATCGTCTTCGAATTGCAGACGATGTTCCAGGTGACGAAGGAACTGGTAAGCACTGGTGAGGCGGCTGTATTCGATGGCCGAGAGCAGCTCTTTGTCGCGCAAGCGGGAGAGGGCAAGCATAGTGCCCCCGTGGCGGACCCAGGGTTCGCGTCCGCCGTGCAGGCGCTGGAGACATTGGACTAGAAATTCGATATCGCGGATGCCGCCGGGAGAGAGTTTGACGTCGATGTCGGCGGAGTTGAACTTCCGCGAGGCCAGCTGCTCGTGGATCCGGAGGCGAGTTTGAGAGACGGCTTCGATGGCCGTGAAGTCGAGCGAAGTGGAGTAAATGAGCGGTTCGACGAATGCGAGCAAGGCTCGACCGGCGAAGGGTTCGCCGGCGGCGACACGGGCTTTGATGAGCATTTGCAGCTCCCAATCGCGACCGCGGGATTGGTAGTATGCCTTGGCGGCGTCGAGCGACATGACGACTTCGCCGTGCTTTCCTTCCGGACGCAAGCGTAGATCGACGCGGTAGCAGATGCCTTCCGGGGTGTAGCGGCAAAGCAGATCCGTGATCTGGTTGGCGACCTTCTTGAAGAATTCCTTGTTGGTGATGGGTTCGGGGCCGGCGGTGTCGCCGTTGGCGGAGTAGAGAAAAATGAGATCAATATCGGAGCTGTAGTTCAGCTCCTGGCCGCCGAGCTTGCCGACGGCGAGGATGGAGAAGCCAGAGGCGGGCAGACCGTGGCGGAGGGCGTAATGGGCGGCGACGCGGCGGTAAGTGAGATCGAGAATGGCGTCCGCGAGGCTGGAAAGCTCGGCCGTGGTTTCCGACAGATCGGCGAAGCAGCGCACGTCGCGGAGAAGAATGCGGAGCATCTCCCGGCGGCGGAAGTAAGCGAGATCAACGGCGGCGGGGACGCCGGGAGGGAGAAAATCTTCGAGACGGTCGGCGAACTGATCGGTCGAGTAGGAGAGATGGAGCGCTTTGGCGGCGCAAAGGTCTTCGAGCCAATCGGGATGTTGGAGCACCTCTTCGGAGAGAAAACGCGAGTGCGCAAAAAGCGCGAGCGCCGATTGGTAGGCCGAGGGGCTGCGCTGTATCCGAGCGAAGGCCTCGGCGTCGCGGTGTTCCAGGCGTTGGAGATAATCAGTGGCGATCAACATGGATCCGAAAGTAATGTGATGGGATCACCGGGCCGGATGACGCCGGTCCGCGTGATCTTGACGTAGAAACCGGCGAGGCCCCAACGAGGGGAGATTGGCCGACCGGCCTTGACGTCGGCATCGTAGACGGATTTGCCGATCGCGGCTCCGTAGGGAAGGAGCGTGCGGCACGGCTCGCGCATTTTCGTCAACTCGATTTCGACCTCGCCGAGGCGATAGCGTTGGCCCAGGCGAAGGTTGCGACGGTCAAGGCCGACGGTGGTGACGTTTTCGCCGAGGGCACCGGGATAGACGGGGAAGCCTGCGGCTTT
This sequence comes from Acidobacteriota bacterium, assembly GCA_031412835.1. Lineage (GTDB taxonomy): Bacteria > Acidobacteriota > Terriglobia > Bryobacterales > Bryobacteraceae. The sequence goes on from JANODS010000958.1 coordinate 4,610, forward strand.
GAGTTCATCAAGGCCTTCGGCGGTGATGAGCAGAAGGGCTTGGTTTGGCCCGCCGTGGTACTTGCGGTTTTTCTGCACGTCGCCCGCGATGCCGAGCGGCGTCACTTGGGCTTCGAGTATCGGAAGCTTCGGGACGCCGCCCCGGGAGATGGCGAGTTGGAGAACAGTGGGCACCAAGTACTAGTTTAGATGTCGTAATAGAGCGCGAATTCGTACGGGTGGGGACGGAGGCGAACCGCGTCGGCTTCGTGGTGCCGTTTGTACGAAATATACGTCTCAATCAGCTCTTCGGTAAACACATCTCCCTTGAGCAAAAAGTTGTGATCGTCTTCCAAACAATTCAGCGCCTCTTCGAGCGAGGCCGGCATGGAAGCGACGGACTTCATCTCTTCGGGGGAGAGGTCGTAGATATCTTTGTCGAGCGGTTCGCCGGGCGAAATTTTGTGTAGGATGCCATCCAGGCCGGCCATCATCATGGCCGCGAAGGCGAGATAAGGATTGCAGGCGGGGTCCGGGGGGCGGAATTCGACGCGCTTCGATTTCGGGCTGGCCGAATACATGGGGATCCGGCAGGCGGCGGAGCGGTTGCGGCGGCTGTAAGCGAGGTTGACAGGCGCTTCATAGCCGGGGACGAGACGCTTATAGGAGTTCGTAGTGGGGGCGATGATGGCGGACAGCGCACGGGCGTGTTTGAGCAGGCCGCCCGTGTACCAAAGAGCCATCTGGCTGAGGCCGGCATACCCGTCACCGGCGAACAGCGGCTTGCCATCCTTCCACAACGACTGGTGGCAGTGCATGCCGGAACCGGCATCGCCGTAGATGGGTTTCGGCATGAACGTGACGGTTTTACCGTACTGATGCGCGACGTTTCGAACGACGTACTTGTACGTCATCATGTTGTCGGCGGACTTGATGAGCGTGTCGTAGCGCTGGTCGATTTCGCACTGGCCGCCGGAGGCGACTTCATGGTGGTGGCACTCGATGACGAGACCGCAGGATTCCATGACTTCGACCATTTCGGCGCGCAGGTCCTGATAGTGGTCGGTGGGCGGGACGGGGAAGTAGCCCTCTTTGTAGCGGGGCCGATAGCCGTGGTTGTTGGATTCGCGGCCGGTGTTCCAGCGACCCTCTTCGGCGTCGATGTAGTAGTAGCCGGAGTTGGGCGTGCAGTCGAAGCGGATGTTATCGAAGACGAAGAACTCGGCTTCGGCACCGACGAAGCAGGTGTCAGCGATGCCGGTGGAGCGGAGATAGGCTTCGGCCTTCTGGGCGATGTGGCGGGGGTCGCGCTCGTAGGACTGACGGGTGATGGGGTCCTTCACCATGCCGGTCATGACGAGGGTGGGGGTCTCGTAGAAGGGGTCCATCATGGCGGTGGAGGGATCGGGGATGAGGATCATGTCCGATTCGTTGATGGCGGCCCAGCCGCGGATGGAGGAGCCGTCGATGCCGAAGCCATCTTCGAAAGCGTCCTCGGTGAGCATGGCGATGGGATACGAAATGTGGTGCTGCAGGCCGGGAATATCGGTGAAGCGCATGTCGAGCTGCTTGGCACCACTTTCCTGGGCGAACGCGAGAACGTCTTTGGGACTCATGAGGCTCCGGGTGAGAGAATTGGGGGATGGAATTAGCGCCGCGGCGACAGTACACGGTGAGCGAACTGACGGGTGAGATCGCGGAGATCCTGTCCACCCACTTTACAAACATTTGGGTGAGCGGGGAAGTTTCGGGCTTAAAGGTCGCGACGAGCGGCCACGCTTACTTCACGTTGAAGGATGGTGGAGCGCAGATTAAGTGCGCTTGTTGGAAGGGCAGTTATCGATTGCTGCGGTTCAAACCGAACGATGGGTTGGCGGTTTTGGCGCGGGGCCGGGTGGAGGTTTATGAGCCGCGGGGCGAGTATCAACTGATTGTCGAAACGATTGAGCCGATGGGGCAGGGGGCACTGCAACTGGCGTTTGAACAGTTGAAGAAGCGCCTGGATGCCGAGGGCTTATTTGCGACGGCGCGGAAGCGGGCGCTGCCGAAACTGCCGCAACGGATTGGGATCGTGACCTCGGCGACGGGCGCGGTGATTCGCGATTTTTTGACGGTAATAGAGCGGCGATGTCCGGGCTTGCATGTGCGACTGTGGCCGGCGCAGGTGCAGGGAGCGGGGTCGACGGAGCAGGTGGTGGAAGGGGTTCGTTACTTTTCGACCGGGGGCTGGGCGGAGGTGGTGGTGGTGGCGCGGGGCGGGGGATCGCTGGAGGACTTGTGGACGTTTAACGAAGAGTCAGTTGCGCGAGCGATTTTTGAGAGCTCGGTGCCGGTAATTTCGGCGATTGGGCACGAGACCGACTTTACGATTGCGGACTTCGTCGCCGACTTGCGGGCACCCACTCCTTCGGCGGCGGCGGAGATCCTGACCGCGACCCGGGAAGCGATGATGGACCAGATCGACAATGCGCAGTGGAAGATGACGCAGGCGCTGCGCTATCTGATTTCGTTAGCGGCGCGGCGGTGGAGCGCGGTCGGGGTGGAAGGCGTGCAGGCTTCGATTGCACGGAAGATTAACCGGGCTCAGCAGCGGGTGGATGATGCGGACTTTGCGCTGCGCGGATTGGGGCGGGGATTAGTGGGAGAGGCGCGGGAGGATTGGACGGAGTTGGATGTTCGGCTGCGGCGGTTGGATTTGCGGCTGCGGATGGCGGCGATTCGAGGACGGCTTGAGCGGGCCGAACGGCGCGGGGCGGAGTTGATGGAACGGCGGTTGGCGGGGGCGGAGCGTCGATTGGAAGTGGGTCGGGCGACGCTGGAGCAGTTGAGCCCGTTGAAGATATTGGACCGGGGGTATGCGGTTGTGATGCGCTACAACGGGCAGGTGGTGCGCGAGGCGGCGGACGCGATGCCGGGAGAGGGGCTGAGGGTTCGTCTGGGCAAGGGGGAGTTGGCCATCAAGGTGATGGGCCACGAATAACGGATGGGATACGATGGGGCCATGGAACGCAGAACATGGTTGGCGGGCGCGGGACTGGTGGCGGCGGGTAAGGCGCTGGGCGCAAACGACAAGGTAAGCTTGGCGATGGTTGGTTTGGGAGGGCGAGGCCGGGACCATATCGGGTTCTATGCGACCTTGCCGAGCGCGAACATCACGGCGATTTGCGATGTGAACCAGGCCGCGCAGGAGCGGGGTGTGGCATTGGTGGAGAAGCTGACAGGGAAAAAGCCAAAAGTCTATTCGGACATGCGGCAGGTGTTCGAGGATCGGACGATTGATGCGG
>JANODS010000959.1:0-3168 GCA_031412835.1 Acidobacteriota bacterium
GAATACAGAGACGTCATAAGTGAAGTAGTCAGGTCCACGGAAGAGGTTGCGGCCCGCATTTCCGAAAGTCGACGCGGTCGGAGCAGAAAAGGCCGCTGTATCAAACGTAGACTGTCCATTGATCATTAACCCCTGCGTCCCGATCGCGCGGATAGAGGAGACACCAGGACAATTGCATCCCAGGGTGTCTGCGAATACGGAGTATGGCGTACCCGTCGACCACCGTAGAATGCCGTTTAACTGCCAGCTGCCGAGGAGGGCGGACGCCAGCTTGCCGGTGGCGTACTGCCGCCCCTTGCCAAACGGGAGCTCGTAGATACCGAAGATCTGTAAGTTGTTCGGGCGATCGAAGCCAGCGACGGCCCGGTTCCGACGCCACTCCGACGGGGTGTTGAAGGTAAGACCGGAATCACTTTGATCGGCCCAGCTAATGGCCTTTGACCGCGTATAGGCCAAGCCTAACTGCGAGGCACCGGACATCCGCTTGGTCAACTGCATTTGGAAGGCGTTGTAGTTCGAGGTATTAAACGGGGTCAACTGGTTGATGTTCCCGATTAAGCCAAAGGCGGGAAAGAGGGCACGGTCGGCGTTGCCGCGGCCGATGCCGGTGCTGGCGTTGATGTTGATGGAAGCCGTTTGGCGGATGGCTCGGGTGCCGACGTAGGCCACTTGGAGAGTCATGTTCTTCATGAGTTCGCGCTGGATGGTGGCGTTGAAGCTTTGGATGTAGCCGCGGTTGAACACCCGGGGGAAGGTGACGGTGCCGACGGCGGGGGGTAGAAGGATGGAACCGGAGCTAACGTCCGGGGGGACGACGGTGGGGATGCCGGTGCGGAGGTTACCGGCGGCGAGGAAGCTGGTGGTGCCGGAGAACTGGGTTGAGATGGTGGCGGGATAGGCGTCGCGCATGCTGCGGAAGGAGTTGGGGTCGATGCTGATGCCGTAGCCGAGGCGGATGACGGTCTTTTCGGTAGCGCGGTAGGCGATGCCGAGGCGGGGGGCGATTTGGCCCCAGCCTACGTCAACGCCGGTGTCGCGGGGGGTGGCGCCGAGGCCGCCGATGAGGACGCGGTTGATGGACGGATCGTAGCGCTCGCCGCCGCGATGGTCGCGGGTGGCGAAGGGGTAGTATTCGTAGCGCATGCCGTAGTTGAGGGTCAGCTTACGGTTGACCTGCCATTGGTCGCGGGCGTAAAAGCCGTAAGAGGGCATGCGAACGGCGGCGGGGTTGATGTTTTGGACATCCTTCCCCAAGCCGTTGGCTTGGCCGAGGAGGAAGTCGGCTAGTCCGTTATAGAGATTGGGGGCGGCGCCGCCGTTGAGGGCGGTTAAGCCGCCGGTGAAGTTGAAGCCGCCGCGGGGGCCGAACGCGGCCTGGGGCTGGAAGTGGTTGATGGTGTAGTAGGCGTACTCGGCTCCGAAGCGGAAGGAGTGGGCACCGCGGAACCAGCCGACGTTGCCGACGGCGACATACTGGTTGTCGCGGAAGAGGAAGGGGTTGGAAACGTTGGGATTGCCGAGGGCGGAGAAGCCGCTGATGTTGAAGCGGGGGTAGCCGCCCTGGAGCCGGTCGCCTCCGTTGGTACCGGGAATTCTCAGATCGTCGGAGCCGTAGTTTTTGTCGAGGTCGACGTTTTCGGCGCTGAGTCGGAGGCGGGTGAAGCCGATGTTACCGTCGATGAGGATGCGGGGGGAGACCGTGTAAGTCCCGCCGATGGCGGCGCTTTGGATGAGGCCGGGGGCGCGTCCGGGTTGACCGCCGTTGAGGGCGTCGCCGCCGGCGGCTCCGAGGGAGGGCGGATCGAAAATCAGACTCGGCGAGAAGCTGTAGCGACCGAATACCGAGGTCTTTTCGGTCGGGTTGTAGTTCACCTTGAAGTCGGCGTTGTCGCGATTGAACTCGTAAGTGCCGCTGGCGAAGTGGTTGTTCTGGATCTGGTTGGAAGCGGGGTTGAGGCCGACGTAGTTGGGTTGGATGAGCAGCCCGAGCATTTTGGCGGAGGCGAAATCGATGCGGCTGGCGGGGATGCGAAGGCCGGGGAAGAGTTGGCGGCCGGTGCCATTGGCGGCACCGGTTTCGGGGTCGTAGATGTTCGTGCCGAAGGCGCTGAAATCGCCACCGCGAAGGGCCGTGGTGGGTAGGGTGCGGAAGGCGGAGGCGTTTTGGCGACGGACGGTGCGTTCCCAATCGGCGAAGAAGAAGAGCTTGTTTTTCTTGATGGGCCCGCCGATGGTGCCGCCGAACTGGTTCAGGATATTCTTGGGGAGGTTGCCGCCGTAATAGAAGTAGTTGCGGGCGCGCATGGCACTGTTGGTGTGGAACTCGTGTGCGGAGCCATGGATTTGGTTGGTGCCGCTTTTGATGGTGACGTTCATGGCCGCGCCGCCGGCCATGCCCTGTTCGGCGTCGAAGCTATTCGTGACTACGTTGACGGTTTCGATGGCGTCCTGTGGAGGGACATAGGCGACGATGTGGGGAAGCCAGGGGTAACTGACGGTCGCGCCGTCGATACGGGTGTTGTTATTCGAGTAACTGGCACCGTTGACGTTGGTTCCCATCGCGCGCTGGGGGTTGCCGGCGTCGGAGTGGAGTTCGGTGGGCGGGGTGAAGCCGGGGATAAGCTTGTAGAGATTCTGGAAGTTTCGCCCGGCACCGATGGGGAGGTTGGTGACCTGGGTTTTGGAGATTTGGGCGTTGATGTCGGCGCGGTCGGTTTGGAGGGAGACCGTGGAGCCTTCGACGACGATGCTTTCGGTGACGCTGGCGACCTGGAGACGGGCGTCGATACGGCGAAGGGAGTTGGCGTCGATGCCGACGCCGCTTTGGACGACGGTGCGGAAGGCCGCTGAGGAGATCGTTAGCTTGTAGGAGCCGGGTTGAAGATCGTTAAAGAGGTAGACACCCCGTTCGTCGGTGGTGCTCTGCTTGGCGACACCGGTGGCGATGTTGACCGCGTCCACTTTCGCGCCGGGTACGGCGGCGTCGGCCGCATCGGTGACGTTTCCGGTCAACGACCCATAAAGGACCTGCGCGGGGGCGTTCATGGCACCCAAGCAAACAGTAAGCAACAAGACTCCCAGTTTCTGCATAACCGGGTAAGATGCCGGTTCAGGTGGTTTTGTTGGCCCCGGTGAAAATTTGTTGGCTCATGCGCTCGGCGGCGCGGG
>JANODS010000960.1:0-3353 GCA_031412835.1 Acidobacteriota bacterium
TCTGCAGTTCGCGGAACCCACGTTCGGTCGGCCCGGCGACGGTGTGCCGGTCCTTTCCGAAAATGTCACCCGGCTGATCGAGAACGGGCGGGTCGATGGTGCCATCGCAACCGTGCAGGTGCCCTACGAGCCTTTGAAGCCAGGGCCCCAAGGGTGCTTCTTTGAGGTGGAATGCCGCGACGGGGACACCCATTTCCCAGCGCTTGATCTGGAAAGCCCGCGCATCCTGATCGAAAATGGCCTCGCGCCCGCCGTGTCTAACCCGGCATTCCATCAACAGATGGTTTACGCAGTCGCCTCGAACACCTATGCCATCTTCCGGTCGGCTCTGGGTCGTCTCATTGCCTGGGGCACCGACGATCCCAACGCCCCGGCGCTCAGCATCCGAAAGCTCAAGCTGCATCCGCACTCCGCAAGCGAAGGCGCAAATGCCTGTTATAAGGCGAAAGAAGCCGCCATTTATTTTGGATACGGGCCGTCGCGAAGGCTGCCTGGCGGCACCGTTTTCTCCTGTCTATCGCACGACATCATCGTGCATGAAGTCACCCACGCGCTCATCCACGGTCTGCGCTCACGCTTCACGATTCCTTCCAACACGGATGTACTCGGCTTTCACGAGGGCCTCTCCGATCTGATCGCGGTGCTCCATCACTTCCTGTATCCGGAGGTGCTGGCGACGCAGATCCGTCGCGCGGGGCCAACGGTCCAGCAGTCTGAGCTCCTGACGCGTATCGCCGTCGAGTTCGGGCTCGCGGCGGTAGGTCCGGAGGCGGTACGCGACGCCGCGGATGGCAAGAAGGCGCTCCGCTATGATTCCGGGTTGGAAGCTCACGCGATGGGCAACGTCCTGGTGGCGTCCGTCTTCGAAGCTTTCATCCGTATCTTTGAACGCAAGACAGAGAGAATTCGAAGGCTGGCAGGGCCCCAGGTCTCGGGTTTCTGGTCGGAGGATCTGGTCCAATTGCTAGCCGAAAAGGCCGGGCGACTGGCGCGCAATTTTCTGGAAATTTGCATCCGCGCGATTGACTACTGTCCGCCCGTCGACTTGACGCTGGGTGAATACTTACGTGCCATCATTACAGCGGACTACAACCTGGTGCCAAGCGATCCCTGGTGTTATCGCGAGACGATTGTAGACTGCTTCGCCCAGCGCGGGATTCTTCCCGCGGGGGTCATTCATCTATCGGAAGATGCCCTGCTCTGGCGGCCGCCTGCCCGGACCCTGCCGTTGATTTCCAAGCTTAGCTTTAACGAATTGCGTTTCAACGGAGACCCGTCGAAGCCGGCTTCGGTCGAAGCTCTGTATCAACAGGCATGTGTGTTGGGAGATTACATCACCCAGCCCCACCTCTGTGACGAATTTGGGCTGATGCCGTCCGCTCCGCCCCGAGTGGATCCCCCCTCAATTCAATCGATCCGTACCTCTCGGCGCGTTGGTCCCGATGGTCAGGTTCTTTTCGACTTGGTGGCGGAGGTCACCCAACGCCGATATGTTACCGATTCGGCCGGCAATGAGGCCAAAGTGTTCGGAGGCTCAACCATCATCATCGGGCCACAAGGAGAAGTCCGGTATGTGATCTCCAAAGGCATCCGCAATCAATCCCGCATCGACCGCCAGCTGGACTTCCAGCAGAAATCGAATTTTTGGGAAGTTCGCGACGGCAGTGTCCGCCTGACGGGGTATGCCTTGACCGAAGTCCACAAAACTCTCCAGCGGTTGGAAGTCTAATACCAGGCAGGATATCTCATCTCCAGGAGATTGCTGGCGCTACCTCGAGTTGCTATAGCTGGTGGCCAGGCAAACACGACCCAGGTTCAAGCGCCTTCCTCGCCGCCAGCCCCCTTCGGTCCGCTTCGCCGCCCTGCTCGAAAACGCCCAACGCCACAACGACAGTTGGTCCAACCCGGAGGTGCGCGTCAAAAAAGACGACCCCCTCTTCGCCACCCTCGGTTTAGCCCAACCCAAGCCCGTCATCCGTCTCGGCGGCATCGTCCACAAAACCAACACCTTCAACCCGAAGAAGACCACCCTCGCCGATTTCGCCACCGGCATCGGCGGCGCTGACGGAACCCTACGCGGCCAGGATCTCATCACCAACTCGATCAAGGCCAACAACACCACCGCCGGCTTCATCCACGGAGCCGCCCAATACGGCCTCACCCTCTACCCCACGCTCGTCGCCGACCCCCAAACCCTCGGCACCGTCTTCGATTCCGCCTTCGAAACCCTAACGAGGGAGCTGATAGACCGCCTCCGCCAAGCCCCCAAACTCGACGGCATTCTCCTCTTCCACCCCTGACATGCCAAACTTACTCTTACTCACTCCCCAGCGGATCATCCCCTTCTGCCTCAATCAACTCATCAGCGTAGGCATCTACCCCGAACGAATGAACATCCTGGTAGCCAAAGGAACCATCGCCCCCCGCGCCGCTTACGAAGGTGTAGCCGCCACAATCATCGAAGTCGACTCCGGCGGCGTCACTGCCGTCAACCCAGCCCGCTTCGACTACAAACATATCCGCCCAAACCTATTCGGAGTGAAGTAGAATCTTACGATGATACTGCGCCTGCTCCTCTTGTCCGTAGCCATCCCGACGGCGTGCCTCGGGCAATTGACTACCGAACAGCGCCTCTTCGATTTCGACTACCTCGCCGCCCGCCTCGCCGTCTCCTACGCGCCCTACGAATGGAAACGCGAGTTCGCGAAATTCGACCACTACGACACCGCCCCCTGGCGGGAACGCATCCGCAACGCTAAGTCGGATCTCGAATTCTACGAAATCTCCCACGAATACATCGCCGCCCTCAAAGACACCCACACCACCCTCTACTTCCCTTCCGACTTCTACGCTTTCATCAACCTATCTGTCGATATCTTCGACGACAAATATCTCATCGAATCCATCAGTCGAGCGAGCCTGCCCATCGCTACCTATCCTTTCGCCGTCGGCGACGAGATCGTCACTATCGACGGCAAGACACCCGCTGAGCTTACCGCCTGGATCAGTAAGTTCATCTCCTCCGGCAACCCGCGTGCCACCCTCCGCTCCGCCGCCGACTATCTCTTCTACCGCCCACAATACGATATCCCGCGCGCCCACGAACTCCCCGCCGCCGCCTCCGTTCAGATTCGCCGCCGCACCGGCACCGTTGAGACGTACGAGCTCCCCTGGACCAAACGCGGCGTCCCCCTCACCGACGCGAGCCCCCTGCCCCCTCTGCTTCTCTCCAGCAAATCCCGCGCCATGACCGCCCCCACCGCCGACCAACTCCTCCGCCGATTTCAAACCAAAAAAGCCCCGCGCGTGCCCCAACGCCTCCTCGGCTTTGGCGCCCGCAATCCGATCTTCAC
>JANODS010000961.1:0-2103 GCA_031412835.1 Acidobacteriota bacterium
CCGTATGAGCGCCTATGAGTACTTCGAGCAGCGCTTCGGTCGCCCCGCCCGGCTCTACGGCGCGTTTGCTTTCTCCCTCGCGCACTTCAGCAAAATGGGGTTCGTCCTCTACCTCATGGCCCTGACGCTCTCTTCCATCACCGGCTGGGACATCGTCGGCCTCATCATCGGCGTCGCCGCCGTCATGATCCTCTACGCCATGCTCGGCGGCATCGAAGCCATCGTCTGGGCCGACGTCATCCAAGGGTTCATCATGGCCGTCTCGATCGTCGTCGTTCTCGGGTTCCTGCTCTTCCTTCCCGAAGGCGGACCCGGTGCTATCTTTGACCGCGCCGCCGCCGCCAACAAGTTCCGCCTCGGCCTGCCCGAATGGAATTTCCGCACGAACTCCGTCCCCGTTCTTCTCCTCTATGGCCTCTTCTGGTACCTCCAGCGCTACGTCGCCGACCAGACCATGGTCCAGCGCTATCTGATGGCCAAGACCGATCAAGCGGCCTTCCGCGGCGTCCGCGTCGGGGCGTTCCTCGCCGTGCCCGTCTGGGCTTGCTTCATGCTGATCGGCACCTGCGTCTGGGGCTATTACCAAGTCACCGGCGAACTCATCCCGCCGACCATCACGAAGGCCGATCAGATGTTCCCGTTCTTCCTGCGCCAGCATCTGCCCCCCGGCGTCCTGGGCCTGCTCCTGGCCTGCCTCACGGGTTCCGCGATGACGATGTTGGCCAGCGACTTAAACTCCATGGCCGTCGTCGCCGTCGAAGATTTCTACCGCCGCCTCCGGCCCCTCGCCGCGGACAAAGAACGTCTCCTCGCCGCCAAAGCCTTCATCGTCCTGACGGGCATCGCCAACATAGGCACGGCGCTCCTTCTAGTCCAGAGCAAAGGCAGCGCGCTGGCAAGCTGGTTCGCCGTCTCCGCCATCGCCAGCGGCGGACTAATGGGCCTTTTCTTCCTCGCATTTCTTACGAAACGAAGCCAACCCGTGGGTGCCTATTGCGGCATCGCCGTGAACTTGCTGTTCAGCATCTGGGCCGCCCTGACCAAGGGCGCTACTCCGCTCGTCAACCTCGGCGCTTGGAACTTCCCCTACGATGAACTCCTCATCGGAGTCATCGGCAACATACTGCTGTTTACCGTCGGTTGGGCCGTCAGCGAGATCGCTACTCGAGGCCGAATCCAGCTGCGCCGTTGAGTCCGCCATAACCGCCGCAGGCAACCGTGGAATCCCCCTTCGTATCGACTATTCCGGTTCTATGTGGTCAGAGGGACATACCAGAATATCCAGCACCTCTTGCTCGCGAGTCCGAGAACGCATTACGTCAAGAACATCATCATCAGCCTGTTCGATCAATTCCGCAACGCGCTCGCGAATCTGGGCAGACGCCTCGGGTTTCGAAGTCCGTAGCTTCGCATCGAGTCTTTCCATCAATACGTCCATAAATATCCCTCTTCTAGCAGAATAGCGCCACAAGAGTAGGCGACCTAACTCGACACCACCGTTATTTCTTCGCACTCCCGCGACTGAGCCGCCGGAAGTAGTCAGCCACTTGGTCGGCGTATCCAGCCGGGATCCGTTCCTGCACGCCGCTCCGAACCGTGCCCGTCTGCTGCGCCTCGTAATCCCGACGAAGCTTGAGTTCGAGTTGTTCCAGCCCAGGTAGGAACTGCGTCCGCATCTGTTCAAGCAGCGCCGGGTTGCCCGGGAATTTATTCGGATCCAGCTTCTTCATCTCTTGAATCATGGCGTCGATCTCCCGTTGCGTCTCGGGCGAGTCGGTCGCGGCTGAGCGCAGATCGTTCAAGTTCTGCATCCCTTCGCGCCAAGCCCGACTGGCCCCGCCGGCCATCGAATTGAACTCGCGGTCGCCCCGATTCATGGCTGAGAAGCCGCTTTCTCCGCCGCGTTGACCGCCGCCCGCCTGTTGGCCTTCCTGCTGTCCGCCGCCACGTTGACCGCCCTGACCCTGGCCTTGGCCCTGCTGCTGACCTTGACCCTGACCCTGGCCTTGGCCCTGCTGCTGACCTTGACCCTGACCCTGGCTTCGGCCCTGCTGCTGACCTTGACCCTGACCCTGGCCTTGGCCCTGCTGCTGACCTTGACCC
>JANODS010000962.1:0-6294 GCA_031412835.1 Acidobacteriota bacterium
AGAGCCGACCGCGGACCCAACCCGGGCGACACGGCGCATCGTTTGGTGGGGAACTGGATTTACGAGCTTCCGCGGTTAACGAATGCGAACCGCGTGGTTCGTGGTGCCATCGGGGGCTGGGAGGTGAGTGGTATTTTCAACACTCGGGCGGGGGAGCGCGTTACGGTGACGCAGAACTGCGCGTCCGGCCAGTACTGCCGGCCGGATTTCGTCGGCGGAGCTACCTCTCTCCCGAATTGGAAGGAAAATTCGACAACCCGGTGCACCGTGGGCGCGCGCTGCACGGTTCAGTATCTGAATATGGATGCGTTTGCGTTGGTGCCGGTGAGTGCGGTTTCGCGCATAGCGACTCGCCCAGGAAACCTGGGAAGCGGCTCAGTCCGGGGCCCGGCGACTTGGAGCACGGACATTTCTTTAGCAAAGAACTTCAAGCCGTCCGAGAAGCTGAATATTCAGTTTCGCGCCGACATGTTTAACGCTACTAACCATGTGAACTACAGCGGTCCGACGGCGAATTTGAACTCGGCTGTGTTTGGGCAAATTAGCGGTACCGGCGGTATGCGGGTTATTCAACTGAACGCTAAGTTGCGATTTTAGCGCGTAGAGCGGTCGCCGCGCCAGAGCGATGGTTAGGCGGTGAGTTCGATGGCGGTGTAGGGGCCGAGGGGTGGGAGGGCTAGTTCGGTGCCTCCGTTGACGGGGACGGGGCGGAGGGTGGTTGCGGGGCCGGAGAGGGTCTGAAGGGTTGCGGATTGGTAGGGCTTGGCGGTCCAGAGGGTCGTGTTGTCGGCGGAGGGGCGGTTGGCGTAGTTGAGGAGGTGAACGACGGCGGTCTTTTGATCTGGGGATTCGACGTAGTGGGCGTTGACGGGGCCGGCGTTCCAGAGACGTATCGTGTCGTGGCGGCGGCTGAGGAGGAGATGGGTCTGGGCGGCCGTTTGGTAGGGATCGCTCCAGGGCTTTTCAGCGACCGCGATGCGGCCTTTGCCCTCGACGAAGATTTTGTGGCCGTGCTCGGTGGGGGCTTCGCCTTTGCGGGTGCCGGGGGGGACGATTAGTAAGCCTCCGGCGCGGACCCAGCGGGTGTACGCTTCGATTTGGACGGGTTTGTGGTCGAACAGGACGATGGCTTGGGCGGATTCGGGGTTGCCGTTGAGTTGATAGGGAATTTGGCGGCGGCTGAGTAAGTTGAGATACTCGCCGGCGGGGAATTCGTTGGGTCCGGCGAAGTCGGAAACTACGGCCAGTTTGGCGACGGGGCGCCAGGTTCTCCAGTGCTTGTTTGCTTCGAAGAATGTAATGGCTTTTTGGATTTGGGGGAGGGTGGCGGGGTCGGCGGTAGCTACCCAGCGGCCGCCGTAGGTTTCGGCTTCGGCTACGGCTAGTTCGACGTTGGGAGACGCCGGTTTGGTGTCTAGCCAGACGGGTTTACGATCCCGGGCTCGGAGCATTTGGATGCGCCAGCCGTTCGAGTTGATCCAGGGGTCTCCGGTGGGACCGGCGACGGCGCGGCCCAGGCGGAGGCTGGGCCACTGAGCGTTCGTTACTACCGTGATGGCTTTTAGCTCGGAGGTTTCTTTCCCGAAGGCGTAGTTGAAGGGGGCGGGGACCGGCCCGGGGCCGGGCCAACCTAGCGGGATCAGATCTTCCGGGCTCATCCTTCCATTTTTAGCATTTGCAGGCCGGCTTGGATGTAGCCGAAGCAGAACGCGAAGGCCTTCACGCCGCCGGGATCGTTGTGGACTTTGGGGACGTGGTCGGGCATGACCATGGCGTCGTAACCGACTTCTTTGTACGTGCGGAGGGCTTCGAGCATATTGACGGAGCCGTTGTCGGGGAAGGTCTCAGTGAAGCTGCCGAAGCTGCCTTCGATGTTGCGGAAGTGGACGTTGAAGATCTTCTTGCGCGTGCCGAAATAGCGGATGTAGTCGTGGATCTCCTTGTTGGGGTCGACGAGGCCTTCGCTGATGGTGCCTTGGCAGAAGTTGAGGCCGTGGTAGGGGCTCTCCTTGATGGAGACGAACTTTTTGAGGCCTTCGGGGGAGAGGACGGTTTCGACGCCGCGCCAGCCTTTGCCCTTGGGCATGGCGGGGTCGTGGGGGTGACAGGCCATCTTGATTTTGTATTCGTTGGCGACGGGGATGACGCGTTCGAGGAAGTAGGTGATGCGTTCCCAGTAGACGTCGGCGGGGACGGGGCCGGCTTCGGTGAGCGCGGGTTCCTGTTTGCCTTCGGCGTAGCGGAAGCTGCGTTGGATGGCTCCGCCGCGGCCCTTGGTGGGTTCGGTGGAGACGACGCCGAGGATGGACATGTTGTACTTGACGGCGCCGATGCCGGCGGCTTTGACGTTTTTGATCATCTGGCAGATGTCGTCAATATTGCGGTCCCGTTCGGGGGACTTGCCGTTCATGATGGAGGGGTATTCGTGGCGGGTGATGTAGGCGGAGCTGAGGGGGAGGGGCACCATGTCGAGGTTGATGCCGAACTTTTCGACGCGGTCTTTGAGGGCTTTGAGACCGTCGACGCTCCACTTTTCGTCGAGCTTGCGGGAGGGGAGGGTGGAGCAGATGTTCTTGAGGCCGAGGGCGGCGAGCAAGGGGAGGTTTTCGTTGTCGTCGTGGTTCTGGTGGCCGACCTTCATGAGGACAGGCTTGCCCTGGCTTTTTGACTTGGCGGCGGAGGCGGGGAGTTGGGCGGCGGCGGCTAAGGCGGCGCTTTGGAAGAGTTGACGGCGTTGCATGATTAGAGAACGTTATTTCATGAATGGGGGGGCCGCGTCAAGCGTGGCGGAGAGGACGCGGGGGGATTGGGGGACCGCCGACCGGTTTCCTGCCCTGGTTTGGAGGCTATGTCGCCTTGATCCAGAGAACATTCTTGCCATAGGCGGTCAAACGTTCATCAACCGTGAGTAGCGTAAGCGACTCACACTGCGCTTGGGCGATCAACATCCGGTCAAATGGGTCGCGATGATGCATGGGCAAATCAGCGGTGGCGTTGGCGTGCGCTCGTGAGATCGGTAACCATTGGAACTCGGAACCATCGACGGCCGCATCGAAATTCGCAGACACTTCGAGCTTTCCGAGCTTTTGTTTGATCCGAATCTCCCAGGCCGAAGCAGCGCTCAAAAAGACCGTGCGCGCTGGGTCGGCGATTAACGATCGCATCGGCAGGGGCAACCGATGAGAATCGTCAAGCCACCAAAGCAGGACGTGCGTATCGAGAAGTAGTTTCATTCCGCCCCAAAGCTTTCCGCAATATCGGCGGGAAGCTCGTCAAAGTCGTCGGCGATCCAAATCTGTCCTTTCAGAGCACCGGGGCGGCGGGGTGCGGCAGCGCCCTGGTAGCGGACGAGGCGAGCGACCGGTTTCCCTGCTTTGCCGATAATGACCTCTTCTCCGGCCTGAACGGCCTCAATGAGGGCGGAGAGTTGGGCTTTGGCCTCGGAGATATTGCAGAGGGTCATTCGGAATTAGTTTAACATTGACCAAACCAGATCTGGTCTGTTTCTGATTTCCTGGGTACTCGGGACCTGCTGCTGGCTGACGTCGATACCGCTAGCCCGGTGGAGGCCGAGCTGGATTTGTGGTTCTTCCGACATCGGGGGGTCAGAACGTTTCGATGCGCTCTCGGATATGCGACGGGAGCCGCGTCGCCTGGCTCTGAAGCTTGGCGGCTTACCCTCGTCCGTGACCAATTTCAACAAAGACGAAGCTACCGGGAGTTGCAGCATCTATTGCCGCGGTGATCGTGTTGATTTGCTGTTTGACCACACCCCAGTTATTCGTGCTTAGGACGAGCATTGCCATTCGACGACCGGTCAGATTCTGCTGATCGTTGAGTTCTTGATCGGCAGTGATGAATAAGTAGAAGCCCGCTACTTCAGCCGCGGCCAAGAGCGCCCCATTCTTCAAACCCGACCAACCCTGGAACCATGTCGTAACCACGATGTGGCGGTTGTCGATCAGTAGGCGCAATTTCCGCGGCGTGCTCTCAACTAGACGATCTTCATGCGGCGCGCGATGGCTCCGCGGGCGGCACCGCGCTCTTGGCCGCAAAATCCAGGACGGCCTGCACCTGCTCTCTGGTGACGTGAAAATTCTCAAGCACCTCGTCGACCGAAGAGCACTTCAGATTCTCAAAGATGGCCGAAACAGGCACCCGCGTTCCTCGAAAGACCCAGGCGCCGCTCACTTTCCCGGGAATACTCTCGACAACCGGGCATTGCGACCAATCCAGACTTGCCATTAGAGTGTGCCTCTTTCTATAGAGTACACGCGAAGTTTGTGCCGTTGTGGGTGCGTCTCGAGATAGAACCTGCAAAACGGCGCAGGTGGCGATAGACTGGCACTGCCCTCGGGTCGGTACCTGCGAACTCCCGGTTTGCAGTACGGTGACCGGTACGACCGCCAGCGGGGTTCCAGTTCGCGGTTCCCTACGCGACTCGGTGGGAGCGATCCGTGCGTTAGCCAAGGGGTTGCAATCCAAATCTGGGCGGAAAAGACTGGTGTGAGAGGATTACGATTTGTTTTATGGAACGATTCGCATATTGTTGGCAGTGAGCGTCTTGCTCGGCTGTCAGGCGCTGGCGGCCACACCGGAAGAAGCCAGACTATGGGCGCTCGATCTGGACTTTCTTACGTCCCGCGTCCGGCTGCTTCATCCCAGTGCTGCGGATTCCAACGAGAAGCAGGCGTTCGAGCGAAATGTGAGCGAGCTCCGGCAGAGACTGGACTCGGTTTCCTCGCACCAGTTCGCGGTACAAATCGCCCATCTTACGGCCACACTCAAGGATGCGCACAGCCGCCTGCTGCTGAACTCCGTGCAGCCGGCGTTTAAGCGTTTGCCCATCGAAGTTGGCATTTTCTCGGACGGGGTTTACGTCATATCGGCGACCGACGAACTACAGGGACTTCGGGGAAAGCGCATCGTGGGTATCGGCGCCCTGGGCATGGAGGATGTGCTCACCCGAATGAAGCCCTTCATCTCGTTCGAAAACGAGATGTGGTTTTTGCAGGCGGCCCCACAACGGTTGGTTCTCCCCGACTTTCTTGCCGCCGCTGGCGTAGTCGCCAGCACCGAGTCGGTCCCGCTCCGCATTTTGGACGGTTCGGGCGAAAGGGAGGTGATGCTGCGTACAGCCAAGCCGGACGGTCTGAAGCTGCTAAAGGCGTCGGCGCCAAGGCGTCAGGTTCCATTGCGCGAGAAGCATGCCGATCTCAAATACTGGTTTTCAGCGGTTCCTAATACAAAGGCACTCTACGTCCAGTACAGGCAGGTTGCGGATGACAAGCCGGAGACAATCGCTGAATTTGCCCGACGACTGAAGACCGAGTTCGATGGACGCGGGTACGAGCGGTTGATCCTGGATCTGCGCAGCAACGGAGGCGGAAACAATCTGCTGAACCGCCCGTTGTTGCAGTCCCTGATTCGGATTCCCATCTTAACGGAGACAGGTAGGTTGATTGTCCTCACAGGCCGGAGCACGTTCTCCGCGGCCGTCATGCTCGCTCTTGACTTGGAACGCCATTTCAAACCCGTGTTCGTTGGCGAACCTCCCGGCAATAGCCCTAGTTTTTCGGCAGAACCGGTTACGCTGACCTTGCCCAACTCCAAATTGCGAGTATTCCTCTCCACAGTTGCATGGCACTATGGAGATCCCAGGGACCACCGAAACATCCTACCGCCATTAGTTTCCGTGGCTCCCAGTTGGGCTGACGAGTCGCAGGGTAGCGATACAGCGCTGGAACGGGCCGTTGCTTGGGTGCCGGAAATTGGGCTTGCCGACTGCCTACAAGCCGCACTCGACGCTGGCGGCGAGGCGCATTTTCGGGAGTCGCTTGCCTCATTTCGAGCTGAGCCGACTCACCAGTGGTTCGACACAGAGGGTCCCTTAACTAGGCTTGGATACAAACTTCTGCGGGCGAATCGATCGAAGGAAAGCGTTCTCGTTTTCGAGGTGAACGCTCGACTGCACCCCGATTCGGCGACCGCGTTGACGAACTTGGCGGAGGCGGTACTGCGATCTGGAGACCGGGAACGAAGCATTCAAATCTATCGACAGGCGCTTGTTTTGGACCCAAGGAACGTTCGCGCAATTGAGTCGCTGACGGCGTTGGGCCAAATGACGGAGTCTAATAGCCCCAGATAAACGGCATAGTGTAGAGTGTTCCCGCTGGCGGACCATGCGCGGTTTGGAGCTTGCCAAAAACGGACGGCTCGTGCGTCCACGGAGGCGGCCCAGACGATTATCGTCATGAACCTATACGATCCGGCGGCCATGTTGCCTAAGATACA
>JANODS010000963.1:0-5484 GCA_031412835.1 Acidobacteriota bacterium
GACGATTGCGAATAACCTGGCGGCGCTGGGCGTGGGGCAGGTAACGGTGGTGGGCGTGGTGGGCCGGGATGGCTTTGGATGGGAGTTGAAGGAGGCGCTGGCGGCGCGGGGGATTGATGGTTCGCGGCTGGTGGAAGTGGAGGGGGTGCAGACGTTCACCTACACGAAAGTCATCAACGGAGACACGGGAGAGGAAGACTGTCCCCGGCTGGACTTCATCGTGAATCGGCCCATGAGCGAGGCGGTGGAGCGGGCGGTGATGGAACAGTTGAGCGGGAAGTGGGACGCGGTGATCGTTTCCGACCAGGCGGAGACGGGCGCGGGGGGCGTGGTGACGGCGGCGGTGCGGCAGGCGATCCGGGGCAAGCTCGTGTGGGTGGATTCGCGGGCCCGGGCCGAGGAGTTTCGGGGGGTGATTCTGAAGCCGAATGAGAAGGAGGCGGAGGAGGCTTGTCAACGTGCGTTTGGCGAAGTGGACTTCGCGAGGCTCCGGGCGCTGACGGCGGCTCCGTTGTTGATTGTGACGCACGGGGCCAAGGGGGCTCGGTTGTATACGAAAACGGGCGTGATGTGGGTGCCGACTCGGCCCGTGGAAAAGCCCGTGGATATCTGCGGGGCGGGCGATAGCTTCACGGCGGGGGCGGTGTGCGCGTTGGCGGTGACGGGGGACGCCGTGCGGGCGGCGGAGTTTGGGAACCAGGTGGCGGCCATCACGATCATGAAGAAAGGAACGGGGACGGCGTCGCCGGAGGAGCTGCTGCACGATGCGTACGATCGCGATTGATATTGGCGGGACCAAGTTTTCGATGGCGGTGTTCGAGGCGGACCGGATGGTTCGGCGGGAGAGCCGGGAGACGGATCGGGAGGGAGGCAGGGATTGGATGTTGGGGCAGATTGCGGCGATTGGCCGGGCGTGGTGCGCGGAGTTGCCGGTGGGCCGCTGTGGGATCGGGTTCGGGGGGCCGGTGGATTGGCCGACGCAGATGGTGACGATGTCGACGCACGTGGGCGGGTGGAGCGATTTCGATTTGCCCGGGTTTATACGGGGGGAGTTGGGAGTGGAGGCGGTGATGGACAACGACGCGAATGTGGGGGCGCTGGGGGAGGGGATGCACGGGGCGGGGAAAGGGAAGAGGCCGTTGTTCTACATGACGCTTTCGACCGGAATCGGCGGGGGGATTTTGACCGAACAGGGGCTATACCGTGGGGCGGATTCGTATGCCGGCGAGATTGGGCATTTGAACGTTCGGCCGGATGGGCCGGCTTGTTTGTGCGGGTCGAATGGGTGTTTTGAGCGGATGTGCTGTGGGCTGTGGCTGGAGCGGGATTATGGGAAAACGGCCGAGGAGTTGTTGCGGGATCCGGCGTTTGTTGAACACTACGTGGTGGATTTGGCTCGAGGGCTGAAGGCCGGGATCATGCTGTTGAACCCGGCACGGATTGTGATCGGCGGGGGGATGGCGAAGGCGGGCGAGCGGCTGTTTGGGCCGTTGCGGGCGGAGTTGGGGCGGCAGGTGACGAGTTGGAGCCGAGCTCGAATTGACGTGGTGGCGGCGGAGTTTGGGGATGATAGCGTGCTCTGGGGGGCGCTGGAGTTAGCCCGGCAACGCTAGTCGACCCAGTACCGCGCATACGGCGGCGCGCCGGGTTGTCCCGCCGCAATCCGATCAGCCTCTTCAGAATTGGCGCAATCCGGGCCGTTGGGATAGGAATACCGGGCGACGAAATCGTCCTCCATCTCCAAGCCCCAACCCAGAGCTGACGGCAAAACGTAGTGGCCGTCGCGGACTACCAGCGGGTTCTTGAACACCCCCGCTTGCAGGAACTCGAGATACTCCAACCACCGGCCTTCGCTCCCAAACCACGCCTGATCGAAGATCGACATCGCCCCCACCAACTGCCCCAGCCCGATGCCTCCGCTGTGCGGGCACACCGGCACGCCAAACTTGCCGGCCATCGCGACAATGGCAAACAGCTCGTTCACCCCGCCCACCCGTGCACCGTCAATCTGGCAATGCGTCAGGCCGCCGCCGGCCAGCATTTGCTTAAACGTGACCGCGTCCGGTGCCTGCTCTCCGCCCGCCACACCGATCCCCACTGGTGCCAGCGCCTCCCGCAATTTGATGTAGCCGACGACGTCGTTGTAGCCGATCGCCTCTTCAATAAACAGCAGCTCGTACTCGGCCAACTCGGTCATGTAACTGGCCGCGTTGCGCCAGTCGCCCAGATTCTGATTGGCGTCCGTCAACAACAAAGCATCCGGTCCGGTCGACTCCCGAATCGCGTCGAGCATGCGTCGGTCCTCGTCAAGCGCGCGGGCTCGATCATACTGCTGGCCTCGTCCCACTTTGGCTTTGAAGGCCCGCGTGCCTTGGGCGTAGAGCCCGCCGCACAGCTGCCGCACTTCGTCGAGCGGCCGTCCAGACCAACCTGCCGTGCTGTAAACCCGCACGCCCTCGCGCTCTAGCCGGGCGAGGTTCGCATCCCGGTCGCACACTCGCGCCCGCAACATTTCAAGCAGCTCGTCCTCGGTCAAAACATCCCGCAAATGATGGAAGTCGATGCACTGCACGATCCGTTCCGGCGACAGGCTGGTCAGCAGACGCCACATCGGAACGCCCTCGCTTTTCGCCCACAAATCCCAGAGAGCGTTCACCACTCCGCCGACGGCCATTCGGTAAGTCCCCAGCGCGAGCCATCGCAGTTGATGATGCTCCGAGAGCGCTTGCGCGTACAGCCCCGGCTCGGCGATAAACTCTTCGAGAGTTCGGCCCACGACGAACCGTCGCAGCGCCTCGATCGCGGCTTTCTGGATCTGGGTCCCGTCGCCGATCGTGAAGACGAGCGATCGGCCTTCGAGGCCGCTATCGGTTCGCAGCACCGTGATGGCGCACGAGTAATTCGGGGCCAGATGCCGCGGGTCTGAACCCGCCATGCCCAGTCGCACCGTGGGATACCGAATATCGAGAACGTCAAAAGCGATGATGGTTTGTCGTTTGTTCAATGGTTTCTCTGCCGGAGACCTTCATAATATCCCGCTCAGAAATTTGATATCCTCTCGGCCATGCGGTTACGGATCAAACTCTACGCGGCGGGAGCTTTGCTCGTCCTCTGCACCAATATTTTGGCCCAAAACTCGACCGAAGACGCCCAGAATTGCAAGGACTCCAAGCTGCTCTCCCGTCTCCCCGGCTGTTTCATTCAGAGCTGTGAGAACAAAGAGTTCGACCAACTAGCAATCCGCACCGGTCCGCACAAGGAAGAAAACGACGCCGTCAAATCGCTCGAAGGCGTCGTCGAGAACATCGCGTACGAATGCCCCGGCAAGCTTTCGCCGTTGCAGGTTGTTCGGAATGCCGCGACGGCCCTGCAGAGAGTCGGCTATCAATCGGTCTTCAATGGCAAGGACGAAAACGATGCCCTCGCCTTCACCATGCGCAAAGCTGACCAGTGGGTCCAACTCTCGTCGAGTTCGGGCGGAGACAACAACAGCATCACTTTCTACACCTTCAAATCGGTCGCCGTCAGCGCGATGAAGCAGGAGATGGAAGCCACCGCCGACACCATGGCGAGCGAACTCCAAACCTCTGGCAGGATGGCCCTTTATGGCATTAACTTCGCCACGAACTCCGCCGCGATCAGCCCGGAGTCCGACAAAGTCTTAGGCGAAATCGCGACGCTCCTGAAGAACCAGCCCACCTGGAACATCACCGTTGAAGGCCATACGGATAACGTCGGCGCCAAACCAGCCAACCAGGCCCTATCGCAAAAGCGCGCCGAGGCCGTCGTCGCCTGGCTGGCTACCCACGGAGTCGCCCGCCCCCGCCTCGCCGCCGCCGGCTTCGGCGATACGAAGCCTATCCAGGACAACGGTACCGACGAAGGCCGCTCGAAAAACCGTCGTGTCGAACTAGTCAAGAGATAACTTCGCTGCGTCGCGAGCAGCGCCTCAATCCGCGCCAGCGCCGCCAACACCGACTCGCTTCTTTTGAAACCTAAACAGCCCACTCGTCTCGATCGTGCATTCGGATATCTCGTGCAGATCGCGAAGCCCCTGCCGGTGCGCCGCCGCCATCGCCCTTTTCGTCAACCGGCTTACCCGGCAACCACCTTGCCGCCTTTCGATTCCGATACAAAACCCGGACCATCACGTAGTTCGCCCCCAACAAAGCCGTTGCCCCCAGGACCCCTCCGAGCAGCGAAGTCTCATTGCCAATCAGCGCATTCTGCACCGTGTTCGAAAGCGTCAACAGCACCGCCACCAGGAAACGACAATCTGCCGTCCGCCAGATCGACATCACCGTCAAGTGGCGTCGCAACTTGCTACAATGAAAATTCGATGAAATTTGGCGTTGTCGTCTTCCCAGGAAGTAATTGCGATCACGATGCACACTACGCCGTGACGCGGAATGTTGGCGCGCAGGCCTCCTTCCTCTGGCATCAGGAATCCACCGTTCCCTCGGATATTGACGCGATCATCCTCCCTGGCGGCTTCAGCTACGGAGACTACCTCCGCTGCGGCGCTATCGCGAAGTTCTCGCCCATCATCGGTGCCGTTAAGAAATTTGCCCACGCCGGTGGCCTCGTCATGGGCTTTTGCAATGGCTTTCAAATTCTCACCGAATCCGGCCTGCTTCCCGGGGCGCTCATCCGCAATAACGACCTGAAATTCATCTGCCGTCCGGTCGACCTCCGCGTCGAAACCACAAACTCCCCCTTCACAAACGGGGCCACGAAAGGCCAAGTCCTCAACCTCCCCATCGCTCACGGCGAAGGCTGCTACACCGCCGAACCCCACGTCCTCGACCAACTCGAAGCCGAAGACCGCGTGGTCTTTCGCTATGTCAAAAACCCCAATGGCTCCCTCCGCGACATCGCTGGAATCTGCAACGCCCAGCGCAATGTTCTCGGCATGATGCCCCACCCGGAACGCGCGGCCGACCCCCTGATGGGTTCGACCGATGGCTTGGTCCTGTTCCACTCCCTCATCGCCTCCCTCGCCCTTAAATAATCAATGAGCACCATCACTCCGGAAGTCGTCGCCGCGCACTCGCTCACGCCGGACGAATACCAGAAGGTTCTTTCTCTCCTCGGCCGCGAACCCTCGCTCACCGAGCTCGGCATCTTCAGCGTCATGTGGAGCGAACACTGCTCCTATAAGTCCTCGAAGGTTCATCTCAAAAAGCTGCCCACCCGCAGCCAACTCGTCATCCTCGGCCCCGGCGAAAACGCCGGCATTATCGACATCGGCCAAGGTTACGGCATCGCCTTTAAGATCGAGTCGCATAACCACCCCAGCTTCATCGAACCCTTCCAAGGCGCGGCCACCGGTGTCGGCGGCATCCTGCGGGACATTTTCACGATGGGAGCCCGCCCCATCGCCGTCCTCGATTCCATCCGCTTCGGCCCCCTCGACGACCCCCAAACCGGCCCTCGCAACCGCCGTATCCTCGAAGGCGTCGTCGCCGGCATCGCCCACTACGG
>JANODS010000964.1:0-4545 GCA_031412835.1 Acidobacteriota bacterium
CTGGTGCATCGCCGGCAGAAATCCGTTCCCCCAGTTCGCTACGCCACAGGGCGGCAATCCGCGCCGATCCGGCAAGACCACAAACGAAGGCAGGTTCTCGTTCTCGCTCCCCAACCCATAAACCGCCCACGAACCAATCGAAGGCCGGCCCGGAAACTGCGACCCCGTGCAACTCAAAAACATCGCCGGAGCATGGTCAAACGCGTCGCCGTAACAAGACCGAATCACGGCCAGCTTATCCGCGTGCTTACCCAGATTCGGAAACAACGACGAAAACTGCAAACCGCCCGCGCCGTACCGCGGAAACTCCCACGGCGAACCGCGCATAATCGCCTTCCGAAAATCAATCCGGGCGGTAACCAATCCCGCGGCAAAGCTAGGCGGCAGGGTACTGCCATTCTGCTTCGTCAGAATCGGCTTAGGGTCGAAGGTATCCACATGGGAAACCCCGCCGTGGTTGAAGATGTAGATGATACTCTTCGCCTTCGCCACCGCGTTTGTCTGCGCTTGCGACATCCCCGCCAGCGCCAAGCCCGCAAAGCCCTTGCCGGCGCGTTGAATCAGATCCCGACGGTTCATCATGTCCAGTTACTCCACGTAAAGAAATTCGTTCAAGTTAAATAGGCCCCGGGCAAGCTCCGTCAACGCCGCCGACTTCGACCCCAAAAGCTGCGTCTGCTGCGCCAGGAACTTGTTCATCCGTTCGCTTTGAAAGGTATCCGGATTTCGGCCAAACAGTCGCTGCCAAGCGGCGGTAACCGGGTCAGCTTCGGTCTCCAGCTTTCCAGCCAGCGCCGCGGCCTGCGCCAAGGTAAACCGGCCATTTAAGAGCGAAAGCGACTGCGGCGCCGTCGTCGAAGACTCCCGCCTCGCACAGCTCAACACGCCCTCCGGCTGGTCAAACGCCTCCAACAACGGCATCCGAAAATTCCGTCGCGCAATCATGTAAATGGTCCGGCGATCATGCTCCCGCGAGTCCTCCGTCACGATCCAAGCGTTATTCAGCGGCTGGCTCATCCCGTAAAGCTCCTCGGTCGCCAGCGTCGGCACCACCGGCCGCCCGCCCATCTTCAGATTCAGCGCGCCAGAAGCGGCCAGGATCGTATCCCGCACCTCCTCGGCTTCAAGCCTCCGTCGCGTGAAGTAAGAAACCAGCGTGTTGTCAGGGTCAATTTCCAGCGCTTTTAAAGAAGGCTTCGACGATTGCCGATACGTATCCGAATTCAAGATCAGCCGATGCATCGCCTTGAACGACCATTTCTGCGCGACAAACTCCGTTGCTAACCAATCGAGCAGTTCCCGGTTCGAAGCGGTCGCCCGCGTCCCAAAGTCGGAAGGCGTCGCGACCAGTCCGCGACCGAAATAATACTGCCAGATCCGATTCACCATCACCCGCGCGGTCAGCGGATTGGTCGGCGAAGCGATCCACTCCGCCAAACCCTTCCGCCGATGGCTCGTTTCGGCCGTAATCGGCGCGGCGGGAATGTCACCGCCTCCTAGCGCGGTCGGGTAACCGGCAAAAACCTCTTCTCCGTCGCTGCCTCCTTTCGGCGGCATAAAGCTGCGCGGCGACTCCCGGCTCAAGTCCGTCAAACCCGGTGAAAACGGTCCCGGCTGAAAATTCTTAAACATCGCGACCAGCTTCTTCTCGATACTGTCCATCCGAGCCAGCTCATCCTTAGAAAGCCTCGCAAACACCTGCGCATCGGTCGGTTCCACCTCTTTCTGAAACTGGTCCGTGATCTTCTTCTGTTCCGGCGTTTTGTCGTCGTCGGGCGTGTGGAAGGCGAGCGCGACCTCGGGCGAACGTAACGCGAGCTTCGCCTCTCGCAGTGCCTTACGGTGCGGATCGAGAAGCGCCATCATCTGCGTGCCGAGCTCCTGCAGGCGGAAGGTGCGAGTGTTCTCATTCAGGTCGTAGCCGCGAGCCTGATTGTAGTGGAGAAAAACGCGCGTCTTCACATGCGGCATGAAGACCGCTTGCAGCCGATAATAATCCCGCTGCGGAATTGGGTCGAACTTATGATCGTGGCAGCGCGCGCAGCCCACCGTAAGGCCGAGAAAAACGCCAGCCGTAGTGTCGGTGAAGTCCGTCAGCGTCTCTACCCGATTCTCTCTCTCTTGCTTGAACAGGAGATCGCGATTAGTCCCAACGGTGTAGAAACCGGTCCCCTGTTGCGCCTCCGGCTCTTCGGGGAAGAGCTCGTCGCCGGCAATGGTCTCTTTGATGAACCGGTCGTAAGGCTTATCGTCGTTAAAACTTTTCACGACGTAGTCGCGGTAGCGCCAGGAGTAAAGCAGGTAGGGGTCTTGCTCAAAGCCGGAGGTGTCGCCATAGCGAGCAAGGTCAAGCCAGTGTTTGCCCCACTTCTCACCGTAGCGCGGTGAGGCGAGCAATCTATCTATCATTTTGGCGTACGAATCCGAAGCGCTGTCGCCGACGAAAGCGTCGATCTCAGCCTTCGAAGGCGGCAAGCCGTGGAGGTCGAAAGTCGCCCGGCGGATTAGGGTCAGCTTGTCGGCGGCAGCCGCCGGTTTCAGGCCTTTCTCCCGCAGCAGGGCTTGAACAAAATGATCGATGTTCGCGCCGGCGGGGCGAATGGGAGTTTGAAAAGCCCACCATGTCGGAGTTTTAGCGGCAACCGCCCCCCCCATCGGGAAAGTGGCTCCCGCCGCCAGCCAAGTCGAAAGCAGCTTCGACTCGTCAGGGGAAAGCTTCCCGGTAGGAGGCATTCTCACTTTCCCCGTATAAGCAATGGCCGTCAGAACCCGGTCGCGGTGCGCGGTAAGATCAGCGGTAGACGACAGCCGTACGCCGCCCATTTGCATCTGCTGGTTATGGCACTGCTGGCATTTCGACGCCAGCAAGGCAGCCCCGTCGGTGTTCGAATCGGCAAAAGCGAGGGCGGCCCCAGCGAGAAACCAGGTAAAAAGGCGCATATGAACTACCAATGATTACATCATAGTTTGCACCAGACGCGCCAAAACGCCCACAGCAAAGGGCTGCGGGCGTTTCGGCAAAGCGATTGTAACTACTTCCGGGCGATCTGCACTTTCGGGACGGCCAAGTAGCCCTTCACGGCGTCCTTGGTCACTTCGTTCACGACCAGTTCATACGGCTGCCGCGCCTTCGATAGGACATAGAACTGAACCGGTTCGTTGGCCGTCTTGTCTCGCTTCTCAATCTTGCGATCATCAGCGATCACGTCCAAAGTAAATCTGCTGCGTTTCACGTCCGTCTTCCGCACCGCGAGTTGGATATCGCCCACTTTCTGCGCTTTTCCATTCCGAGGAATCTGGAATTCAACGTAGTTACGATCACCTAGCTCGCGAAGCGCGGTCAACTCTTTCGAATTGGTGGCAATCAACCCGCTCATCACGCCCATATCGCCAGTCGCCCGCCGCAGGTCGGCAATGGTGTTGTGTAACTCGCTCTGCGTCTTAACAACATCCTCTTTTACGGCCACAACGTCGGTCGAAACGCCGTCGATCTTGGAGTTAGCCTGGAGCGTCGTCTCTTTGACCTGGATGAGTTCCTCGGTCATCTGCTTGGCTTTCTCATCTTCGCTCTTGGCGAGCTTCGAGACGATGGTATCGGCGTGCCGTCGAGCCGCGACTTGCGCCGCCATAGCCGCCTTGCTGACGCTCACCTCAGTCTCTTTACGGGCGGAATCAAGATCCGTGCGGACTACGCCAAGGTTGTCGTTCAGCGACTTGTCAATGCTTCCCAGGCTAGCCTGCAACTCATTTACTTGTCGCTGCACGCCGCCCACTTCTTTGTTTACGTCTTGGATTCGGACGGCCTGAAAGCCATTGATGCCTAGAGAGAGGGCAAAAGCCCCTGCCAATACCGGAGTGGCCCAGTTCCCGCGGCCGCTCTTCTGTGATGTCTGATTGGTATCTTCCATTGGTTTCACTTCTTGCGCTCCTTGCTACCAGTGATTGCAATCCTCATGCCAAAGAAGAAGCCTTTAATAATCAACAGTTTCAACGTAGCTCCCCCCGGCGGTGTCCAACAATTGCACAAATCTAGCGTTCAAATTTGCTACGGCGAAAAACTCCAAGACTATTTGGAAAGTTAGCGTCGATTCCGGGGTGCGCTCGGTTACGGCGCTAACCTGGGCGCGGTGAGACCGCGAAAATGGCCCCCTATTCGATGAGACGTTGAAGGCCGTCAAAGAAGAAGAGCGGGGAATGGGGCATGCGAACTCATGGATGTCCCAAGGTCCTTTACTCTGATAAAGTTTCATGGGGCACATATCGTCCTCAACTATGGCTCTTTCCTGGTTTCTGGCCACTTGCTTTCGCCCCAACCTCTGTCCTGGGATCCTCGCCCTTGCGGGCCTGTGCCTCGGGTTCCCGATGCCGCTTGTTTGGGCAGCCGACCCTGGCCAGGACCTGTCGAACGCTGTCAAGAAGGCCACGGGTGCCAAAATCCTGCTGAGCTTCGAAGTGCGCTCGCGGATTGAGCTCCGCGACAAGAGCGAGTTCGGACGCGGTGAGGTCACCCACGCTAACTTTCTTCGCACTCGATTCGGATTGGCG
>JANODS010000965.1:0-7758 GCA_031412835.1 Acidobacteriota bacterium
CCGTTGCCGATCCGCCCCCAGTGGTGGTAGTGCCAGAAACCATGATTGTATCGCTCGTGAACGTGCCTCCTGTGATCCTGTATCCCAAGACCATTTGGAAAAGTTGATTCGCTCCAGCGCTCGCCGTGGTTGTGAAAGTCAATCGGGGAGTCGAACCGGAGTTGGTTGGCACTACGGAAACGGTCGCCGGACTAATGGCTGTGGCACCAGTGCTCCCCGGGAAGATGGTGAAGTTCGAAACGATGCTGTTTCCGAGCATACAACCGTCTGCTCCAAGGTTCAGGTAGTTCGAGAGCGGACCGGAGCTACATACGGGAGCCGCAAACCCGAGTGAACACATCACCAGCACTCCTAATACAACCAGTGACTTCGCCATAAATCTCCTCTTGACTGAATGGGTTCAGAACGCGCAACAGTGACCCAAAGGCCACAAAACAACGCGTTGCCATTTTTCCAGATGCTGTCAGTACGGAACTGTTACGGGGAAACTTACCTTAAGTCTCCTACCTCCCTAGAAATTTCAGACCAGCCCCAATATTGGATTATGCTCCATCATTTTCATCTTCCCGCCATCGCAGCCGTCGCTCCTACGCTTTTAGATCCGTTGCTACTGCCCTGCCATCCGCGGGGGCTAAAGGTTAAACCATGCCCAGTTGTAAACTCTGCTCAAAGAGAACTCATTGATTAACCCACAGAAATCACTCTTTTGCTCACAAAAGAAAAGAGTCGAATTTCGCTTCCGATCATCTCCGCCTTACCGTCTCCGCACGTGTGCATTCACACGAAAAAAATTCGGTAACACTTCCAATACCGACGAATCCCTCCTAAAGACAGCGCGAATCAGGCCTTCACCTGAGTACGCGTTGTCGTCGTTTATTCATTAATAAGGAGAAGTCTTATGATCAGGTTTCTGATCGGTGCCGCGGCATTTGCGATGTTTTCGCTTGCCTCCGCAGCGCCGATATGCGCCCCCGGTCCGCTCTCAGGCTACTTGAGCCTTGGGGCCGGCGGCTGCATGCTGGGGACGAGTACGGTCTCGTCATTCATCATTTATCCAGCGATCACCGGTGCTACTGCCATTCCTCCGGCAAGCATCTCGGTATTGCCAACAAATTCGGACTCCAACCCCGCACTGTCCTTCAATACTACGGCCAGCGCGGGCGCAAACCAACTCTTCCAGCTCCTGCTCGGATACACAATCTCCGCCAACTTCCTCAATGGCGAGACCGTCACGCTGTCCGGCAGCGCCATCAGCGGCACCGGGGTAGGAACCGCGCTTCAAAACTATTGTCTCGGCGGCACGTTCGTCCCCAATCCTCCCAATTTTCCGGGCCCGTGCTCGGGACCGAGTTCAGGTACTTTATCAGTACTGAATTCCGGCTCCGATTCCGTAAGTTTTGCTCCGGTAACTTCCATCGCCGTACTTAACGATCTCACTTTGGATGGAGGGGCCAGCGGCTCCATTACTGGCGCGGCCGTCACCAATCAATTTAGTGCCGTCCCCGAACCGGCGTCATTTCTTTTACTAACCTCCGGTCTCGGCATTGGACTACTCGTTCGCCGATATCTAAAAAAAGGAGTCATCAACTCATGAATCGCTTTCGTCCCCTAATCGCATCCGCTCTCGCGGTCGCTATGATGTCA
This sequence comes from Acidobacteriota bacterium, assembly GCA_031412835.1. Classification (GTDB taxonomy): domain Bacteria; phylum Acidobacteriota; class Terriglobia; order Bryobacterales; family Bryobacteraceae. The sequence continues at coordinate 1,645 of JANODS010000965.1, forward strand.
CCAAACGGCTTCACAGCCAGCCACCGCGAAGCTCCCATAACCTCCCTCGACCATAAAGCAGATATCACCGATCTTTACGCGTTCGTCAGTTACGACGACGCCAACAAAGTCACCCTTCTGCTTAACGTTGATCCATTCCTTGAACCGTCCAATGGTCCAAACTATTTCCCCTTTGACCCCGACATTCTTTATGCCATCCGCATCGACAATAATAATGATGCGGTGGAAGACGTCGTCTTCGAGGTCCGCTTCCAAACTGAAATCCGTGCACAGAATCTATTCACCGGTTTCGTCGGCGCCGGAAATGGCATAAACGCCCCCGCTAACTCGCCGACTCCTGTCGCCCCGGGAACTCCGATCGTTCCGCCCGCCATCACCGCTTTAGACGGCCCTGGCTCAGCAGGCCTGAGCTTACGCCAGACTTACACCGTCACGATGGTCAAGGGGAACACCCGCACCGCGCTCACGAACTCCAACGGGGGACCCTTCTACGCCGTTCCGAGCAACGTTGGTGCGCGGACGATGCCCAGTTACAATGCACTCGCAGCACAGGGAATCTACACCACGAACAATGGAATTAAGACCTTCGCAGGCACCGTCGACGATCCTTTCTATATCGATCTCGGCGCCGCCTTCGATTCCTTGAACTTCCGCGCCGCAGCCGGCGGCGGGGTTCTCACTGATCCCCAAGACGGCGCCGACGGGACCAACGTTTCGCCGGATGCTGTGTCCGGGTTCAATGTAAACACCATCGCCATCGAAGTGCCTATTTCCATGCTCACCCGCACCGGGACCAAGGTCGCTGCCACGGACCCCGCTGCCACCATCGGGGTCTTCGGCACCACTTCCCGCCAACGGGTCTTGGTCCGTCGCGCTCCTCTGGGCTCGGTCGCGTCAGGTTCGTTTTCTCAGGTGCAACGGATGGGAAATCCGCTCATCAATGAACTCCTCATTGGAACCGGCTTCAAAGATACTTGGAGCTTGAGCCAACCGGCGAACGACTCCCAGTTCGCCAATTTCGCCCTCGACCCGCTGCTCGCACGCGTGTTCAACGCGGTGTACGGCGGTGCCGTCAGCGTCCCAAATCCACCACGCACTGACTTGCTGCCGTTGGTCCAGTATATGGCCCCCATCGCCGCTCCTTCCACCGCGCCGGGCCCTGTCGCCGATCTGCTTCGCCTCAACACCGGCGTGGCTCCAACCTCCTCCGCCAGCCGTCGCCGCCTCGGCCTCCTCGCTGGAGACGCAGCGGGCTATCCCAATGGTCGCCGCGTCTCCGACGATGTTACTGATATCTCGGCGCGCGCCGTCGCTGGCGTCCTCAATCCGGCATTCAACGTCTCGCCCAATAATCGTATTGGCGACGGCGTGAACACCAACGATCGTCCCTACCAAGAGACTTTCCCTTATGTCGCTTTCGCCAACAGCGGTCGCGATAGGCGTCACGTAGATCCGGGCGAACCGGGCTGTACGGGAACCTGTCCGCAGTAACTAGCAACTAAACAAGTAGGGGCCGCTCGCGGCCCCTACTTTCCAAGACTCTTTCAATGAAACCCTACACTGTGTTAATTCTTTTCCTGGCGATGAATCTTTTCGGCCAATCACCGCCATCACCCGCCCAGAAACAGATCGAGTTGGCCCAACTAGAAATTCAAAAAGCTCCCACGCGCCCGTCCGGCTACAATCGCCTCGCCTTGGCCTACGCCCGACGCGCCCGGGAAACTTCCGACACCGGGTTTTACGCTAAGGGCGAAGTCGCGCTCCAACAGTCATTCAAACTTGAGCCGGATAACCTCGAAGGCCGTAAGAATGAAGCCTGGATCGCGCTCGGTAGACACGAATTCAAAAAAGCACTGGCCATAGCAAAGGTGCTCAATTCGAAGGCACCGGATGACTCCACCATTTATGGCATCCTCGCCGACGCGAACGTCGAGCTTGGCAATTACGCCGAAGCCGAAAAGGCCGTCCAAACCATGCTCAACCTGCGGCCCCCCACCGTTCCCAGTCTTACTCGCGCTTCGTACTTGCGCGAACTGTTCGGCGATCTGGACGGAGCCATCGAATTGATGACCAAAGCTTTTGAAATGGCGGGTTACGACGAGCGCGAAGACCGCGCATGGATGTTGACGCAGGTCGCGCAACTGGAACGCAAACGTGGCCGCAACGCGGAGGCGCGGAGATTAGCTTCCGAAGCCCTACAGCTCTTTCCTGACTACCACTATGCCCTCGGTGCCCTCGCCAGAGTCAACATCGAATTAGGTAACTTTCCGGAAGCCGTTGCTCTGGAGCAGAAGCGGCACGCTGCCGCTCCTCATCCCGAGAATCTATACGCACTCGCAGTTGCACAGCACAAAGCCGGATTGACAAACCAGGCGCGGACCTCGTTTAGCGAGTTTGAGAAAAAATCAATCCAGGAAATGGAATCGACCGACAACAGCAATCACGAGCTGATCTTTTTCTACGCTGACTTCGCAAACAGGCCGGCAGAGGCACTCAAGGTCGCTAAACTAGAAGCCTCGCGCCGACAGGACGTCCACACACTCGACGCCTACGCTTGGGCTCTCTTTGCCAACCAGCAATTCGATGAAGCCTCCCGAACCATACGGAAGGCTCTCGCGGTTGGCGTGAAGGACCCTGACATTCTGGACCACGCCCGAAAGATCGCCCAGAAGTCCCTCGCGCCCTCCAAACCCTGACCTTACCCCTCCGCATAAGCCTCAATCGGCAAACACGAACAAACTAAGTTCCGGTCTCCATAGACGTTGTCAATCCGGCCCACGGTCGACCAGTACTTATCCATCCGCGAAGTCCCCGCCGGAAAACACCCCTCCGCCCTTGGATACTTACGCCCCCAATCATCTTCCACAATGTCATGCACCGTATGCGGAGCATGACGCAGAGGCGAGTCCGTAATCGCAAACCGCCCATCCTGCACTTCCTGTATCTCCCGCCGAATCGCAATCATCGCATCGCAAAACCGGTCCAACTCCGCCAGCGATTCACTCTCCGTCGGCTCTATCATCAACGTCCCCGCCACCGGGAAGCTCATCGTCGGCGCATGGAACCCATAATCCACCAATCGCTTCGCAATATCATCCACCGTAACTCCACACGCCTCTTTCAACGGCCGCGGATCAATAATGCACTCATGCGCCACCCGCCCATTCGTGTTCTTATAGAGCACCGGAAAATGCGGGCTCAACCGCTTCGCAATATAGTTCGCCGAAAGTATCGCCACCTCCGTCGCCTTCTGCAATCCCGCCCCGCCCATCATCAGAATATACACATACGAAATCGGCAAAATCGACGCCGACCCATACGGTGCCGCCGAAACCGGCCCCACCGCCGCCGTCCCCCCGTCCACCAACGGATGCCCCGGCAAAAACGGTGCCAAGTGCGCCTTCACCCCAATCGGCCCCATCCCCGGACCGCCCCCGCCATGCGGAATGCAGAACGTCTTGTGCAAATTCAAGTGCGAAACGTCGGCCCCATAATCCCCCGGCCGCGACAACCCCACCTGCGCATTCATGTTCGCGCCATCCAAGTAAACCTGCCCCCCGTGCCGATGCACAATCGCGCAAATTTCCCGAATCGCCTCTTCGAACACCCCATGCGTCGAAGGATACGTCACCATCACCGCCGCCAAATTCGCCGCATACTTCTCCGCCTTCGCCGTCAAATCCGCAATGTCCACGTTCCCATCGGAGTCGCAACTCACGACGACAACCTCCATCCCCACCATATTCGCCGATGCCGGATTCGTCCCATGCGCCGACGAAGGAATCAAGCAAATATTCCGGTGCTGATCCCCCCGGCTCAAGTGGTACCCACGAATCGCCAGCAACCCGGCATACTCCCCTTGCGCCCCCGAATTCGGCTGCAACGAAACCGCGTCATACCCCGTAATCGTGCACAAATCCCGTTTCAAATCGTCGAACATCACGTGGTAACCCGCCGCTTGCTCCACCGGCGCAAACGGATGAATCCCTCCAAACTCCGGCCAAGTCACCGGCGTCATCTCGGCCGTGGCGTTCAGCTTCATCGTGCACGATCCCAACGGAATCATCGCCCGGTCCAACGCCAAATCCCGATCCGCCAACTTCCGCATATACCGCAGCAACTCGGTCTCGCTCCGGTACTTGTGGAACACCGGATGCGTCATAAACGCGCTCTCCCGCGGTAGACTAATCTCCGCCTCCACGGCCTCGGCCAATGTCCCACCAAACACCGCCATAATCGCCGCCAGCGTCTCCACCGTCGTCGTCTCGTCCACCGTAATGCCTAACGCATCCGTCCCCACCACTCGGAAGTTCATCCTCGCCTCCGCACCCCGCCCAATAATCGCCGCCTGCCGCTCACCCACCGTCACCGTCAACGTATCGAAAAACGTCCGGTTCCGCACCACAAACCCCGCCGCCCGCAAGCTAGCCGCCAACCGCGCCGCCCGCGCCAACACCGTCTTCGCAATATGCGTCAACCCCTCCGGCCCATGGTAAACCGCGTACATCGAAGCCATCACCGACAGCAGCACCTGCGCCGTGCAAATGTTCGAAGTCGCCTTCTCCCGCCGAATATGCTGCTCCCGTGTCTGCAGCGCCAACCGCAGCGCCGGGTTCCCCCGCGAGTCAATCGAAACTCCCACCAACCGCCCCGGAATGTTCCGTTTGTAAGCGTCCTTCACCGCCATGTAAGCCGCGTGCGGCCCCCCGTATCCCATCGGCACGCCGAACCGCTGCGTCGATCCAATCGCGATGTCCGCCCCCATCTCTCCCGGCGGCACCAGCAGCGCCAAAGCCAGCGGATCCGCCGCAAAAATCGCAATGCCCTTCTGCGCATGAACGGCCTCCACCGCCCCCCGCAAATCCCGAATCTCCCCGTGCGACCCCGGATACTGGAAGATTGCCCCAAACACATCCGCCCCCGCCAACGCCGTCAGCGGATCGCCCACCACCAGCTCCCAACCCAACGGCTCACTCCGCGTTTTCAGCAGCGCGAGCGTCTGCGGATGCACCTCCGCGTCCACAAAAAACCGCGTCGAGCTGGACCCGGCCACCCGCTTCGCCAGTGCCATTGCCTCCGCCGCCGCCGTCGCCTCGTCCAGCAGCGAAGCGTTCGCCACGTCCAAGCCAGTCAAGTCGCAAACCATCGTCTGATAGTTCAGCAGCGCCTCCAATCGGCCCTGGCTAATCTCCGGCTGATAGGGCGTATAAGCCGTATACCAAGCCGGGTTCTCCAAAATGTTTCGCTGAATTACCCCCGGCAAAATCGTCCCGTGGTAGCCCATCCCGATCAACGAAGTGAACACCTGGTTCTGGTTCGCCAACTCGCGCATCCGCCCCAGCGCGGCCGTCTCGCTCAACGCCGGCCCAAAGTCCAGCGCTCGTGCCTGTCGAATGGATCCCGGCACCGTCTGCGCAATCAGGTCCTCGAGCGAGTCGGCATTCACCGCCTCCAGCATCGTCCCAATCTCCTCCGGCCCCGGCCCAATGTGCCGCCGCGCAAAATCCGTCGCCGCCATCGCGGTCGTGCTCTTCGTCTTCGTCTGCAACATGTTTTCCATAAGATTACCCTTTCAACACTCCGGAACATTCACGGCCAGCCCGCCGCGCGAGGTCTCTTTATACTTCGAACCCATATCCGCGCCCGTCTGGCGCATCGTTTCAATTACCTGATCCAAACTCACTCGGTGCGTCCCATCCCCCAGCAGTGCCAGCGACGAAGCCTCCATCGCCTTCATCGCCCCAAACGCATTCCGCTCGATACAAGGAATCTGCACCAGTCCCCCCACCGGGTCGCAGGTCAGCCCCAAGTGGTGTTCTATAGCAATTTCGGCCGCATTCTCCACCTGCTCGTTCGTTCCCCCCAGCGCCGCCGTCAGTCCCGCCGCGGCCATCGCCGCCGCCGACCCCACCTCGCCCTGGCAACCCACGTCCGCCCCTGCAAACGAAGCGTTGCGTTTGATAATCGCCCCAATCGCTGTCGCCGCCAGCAAAAACGTTTCAATCCCCCCATCCGTAGCCCCGCCGCAGTGCTCCCGGTAGTAACGAAGCACCGCCGGAACCACCCCCGCCGCACCGTTCGTTGGGGCGGTTACCACCCGCCCCCCCGCCGCGT
>JANODS010000966.1:0-2286 GCA_031412835.1 Acidobacteriota bacterium
TCGATATTCTCGCCTAGAGCCTACTTGACGAACGTCGCGAAGCGGTTCGCGTAGTCGAGCACCAAGCCGGGGAAGACGCCCAGCGTCAAGATCCCCGCCGCGCTACACCACATCGTCAATTTTATCCCCGCCGGCACAGGCTCCGGATGGTCAGTGGTCTGCGGCTCATGCATGTACATCGCCGAAATCACCCGCAGGTAATAATAAGCCGCCACGGCCGAGTTCAGCAGCCCCAACGCGCTCAACCAGTAGAAATGATGGTCAATCGCGGCCTTGAAGATGTAGAACTTGCCAAAGAATCCAGCCGTCAGCGGCACGCCCGTTAGACTCAGCAGGCAGACCGTCAGTAAAGCCGCCAACACCGGCTGCTTTGACGCCAAGCCCTTCAGGTCGTCGATATGGACGTGCTTCTCACCCCGCCCGGAGATATGCGTAATCGCCGCAAAAGCGCCGTAGTTCATCAACGCGTAGGAGGCCAAATAGAACATCACCCCCGCCGTGCCAACGTTCGAATGCGTCGTCACCGCCACCAACACATACCCGGCATGGGCGATCGACGAATAACCCAACATCCGCTTCACGTCCGACTGCCACAACGCCGAGAAGTTGCCGACGGTCATCGTTGCCAGCGCCAACACCCACAAGATGGGCTCATAGCGGGACGAAAGCGAGTCGAACGACGTTTGGAAGATCCGAATGAAGATCGCGAAGGCCGCCGCCTTCGGGCCCGCCGAAAGAAATCCGCTGATCGGCGCGGGTGCCCCTTGATACACGTCCGGTGCCCACACCTGGAACGGCGCGGCAGAGACCTTAAACGCCAACCCAACCAACATCAACGCGGCCGCCGCCACCACCATCGAAGGCGCTTCCGTGCCCTTCGCTAGGGCATCGCGGATCGCCGATAGGTTCGTCGCTCCGGTCACCCCGTAGATCCACGAGATCCCGTAAAGAAAGAAGGCTGTGGCGAAAGAGCCAAGCAGGAAATACTTCAACGCCGCCTCGCTGCCGCGCTTGTCGTCCTTCAGAAAACCTGCCAGCACATAGCTCGAAATCGAGGCAATCTCCAAGCCCAGGAACACCATGATCAGCTCATTCGACGAAGCCATAATGCCTTGGCCCGCCAACGAGAACAGCACCAAAAGGTAGAACTCGCCCGAGTTCGATTTCTCCCGAGTCAGGTACGAGGTCGAGCACAGCAGCGTAAACAACCCGACCACCAACGTCACCATGCGGAAGAACGCCGCAAAGCCATCGGAGACGATCATCCCATTGAAAGAGACGCCGGGATTGGCCAGCGCCACCGGCACCGCCAGCATCGCGGCCAGCACCACGCCGATCGAGACATAGCCGAGGCTCGACTTGTCTTTGTGATCGCCGGTCAGAGCTTCGAGCACCAGCAGCAGCACGCCACCAATTGTCAGGATCAACTCTGGGAGAAAACGGAGGATGTCGGTCGAGGTGGGATAGAAAGCCGCGGGGTTCACTTGGTCACCTCCATGGCTACAGTTTTGGGCATGGGCCGATCAAGCAGAACCTTATTCGAAGCGGAGATGCCCGGGAGCCAGGTCTGGGTGAAAATGCCCATCCATAGCATCAGGACAAGCAGCGGAGTAATTGTGATCCACTCGCGCGGGGCGAGGTCGGCCATCCGCACCTTGGCTTCGCCGAAGAACGTCCGCTGGTAGAACCAAAGCATGTAGCAGGCCGAGAGCACGACGCCCAACGCCGCAAACGCAGCCCACCAGATGTTGGCTTGCGCGGCACCCTGCAGAATCAGGAACTCGCCGACGAAATTGTTGAGCAAAGGCAGGCCGATTGAAGCCAGCGTCGCGACCAAAAAGACGGCGGCGAAGTTCGGGGCCGGGGTCGCGATGCCGCCGAAGTCGGCGATTTCCAGCGACTTGTTCCGCTCTTCCAGGTAGCCGATCAGGATGAACAGCGCGCCGGTCGAAATGGCATGGCAGAGCATCTGGTAAACCGCGCCGTCCAAGCCGAACTGGTTGCCGGAGAAGAGCCCCAGAACAACGAAGCCCAGGTGGCTGATGGAGGAGTAAGCGACCAAGCGCTTCATGTTCGGCTGCACGAGAGCAACGAGCGCTCCGTAGACAATGCCGATGATCGCCAAGGCGACAATCCAGGGCGCGCAATCGTGCGAAGCACGGGGGAACAGGTTCAGGTTAAAGCGCAGCAGGCTATAGGTGCCCATTTTCGACAGCACCGCGGCCATCAGCAGCGTTGCCCCGGTCGGTGCCTCCGCGTAAGCGTCGGGTAGCCAGGTGTGCAGCG
>JANODS010000967.1:0-2942 GCA_031412835.1 Acidobacteriota bacterium
CTGAGCTCGGAGGCGAGATCCACCGTGGCACCGGTGCTATTGGAGATGACGTCCTCCACACGGGGAGGCGCGAAGCCTCGATGGAGGCCCGTGAAGAGCGTAACTCGACTACCGACGGTGTACGCCGCGCCGAGACCTGGAATCCATTGATTTACCCGGGTTTCCCCGCGGGCGCTGTTAAGGTAGTTGGTACGCCGGAAGTTGACGGACTCGAAGCGGAGGCCGGCGGTGAGGGCGAGGTTACCGAGCACGAAACGGTCCTGAGCAAAGAACGAGGCCGCGTTGGCGCGACGATCGTTGTTCTCTACGATGGCGCCATCGCGAGAGGTCGGAAGCGGTCCGTTTTTCTGGTTGCGTTCTTGAATTTCGGCGTGGTAGCGGAAGCCGAGGTCGAGTTCCTGGCGGGAGCGGCCCCACTTCACGATGGTCTTTAGTTTCGGGTCAACGCCCCAGGTTTGGTAGTAGCGGAGGCGACCTTCGTTGCCGCAGGTGGTGAGCAGGTTGGCCATGCCGCCGCAGGAAGGGTCCGAGCTATCGTTAGGACGTTGGTTTGAGTTGCTGGATTGGCGCCACCAGTCGCGCAAGAAAGCCGAGGCGTAGCCGTTCGTGGACAGTATCATGTTGTCCGAAAGCGCCAGGGTATGGGTGATGGCACCAGCGTAGCGGTTGGTATTGAAAAAGTCATTGCGGAACGGATTGCCGCGCGGATTGGCGTCGAATTCGGCTTGGCGGAGGCCGGTGTAGGTGATGTTAGAATCTTCCGCGTATGCGTTGAAACGTAAGCCGATGGTCTGCCGGGTCGAGAGACTCGTTAGCGTTTTGGCGCTGAAATCGGTGACGCCGTGGCGCACATTTTCCCGCGAGCCTTCGCCTTGCTTGCGGAGGAGGTCGACGAGCCAGCCGGTGTTTTTGTAGGTGGCTCCGTAGCGGATGTGGGCGTTGAGATAGTCGCGGTTGCCGCCGACGAGCGTGACCGAGCCACCGCGCTTGGCCGGGATAGCCGGGGTGACATAGTTGATTACGCCGCCGACAGTCATGGGGCCGAAGGCGATCTGCTCGCCGCCCTTGATGACTTCAATCGTATCGAAGCGTTCGACTGGCGGGTGGTAGTAGGAGGCGTTATCGCCATAGGGGGCGTAGGAGAGCGGGAGCCCGTCTTCGAGGAGCAGGACCTTAGAGGACCGGGTGGGCGAGAGGCCACGGATGCCGATATTGGGTCGCAGGCCGAAGGCGTCTTCTCCGCGGGCGTGGACTCCGGCGACTTTGCGAAGTGCTTCTTCGGTGGTCATGACGTTGCTTTCGCGCAAAACTTCGGCGGTAAGAATTTCAGCCGAGCCAGGGAGGCGCTGAAGGTCAGCGCCGGAGGCGAGGACGAGACCGCCGGACACGCGAAGTGTTTCGGCCAAGGGCGCAACGGATAAGGTGACATCTAGTTGCAGGGCGGTCGTCGACACGGCGAAGACGGATTCCGACAACGAGAAGCCATTGGCGGAGACGGCGACCCGGTATTCCCCGGCGCGGGGCAGACGCAGTTCATAGCGGCCGGAGGCGTCAGTCTGAGCACTGAATTGCGACTTTGTTGATATTTCAAGCGCTTTCACGGTTGCACCAGCAACCGAGGAGGGAGAGGAATCCTGAACGATTCCACGCAGGGGGAAAGAGCTTTGGGAGAAAAGCGGTGAGGCGAGCACGACCAGCAGGCCAGCCACATGCAATTGATTTGCGAACATGATTTGACGATAACACAGTACGACCAAATTGGTCTACATTCCACCGAGAGATACTGAAAAGATGTGGATGGCGAGGATCTGGACAGGATTGTGGGCGGCGATCGGTTATGCGCAAGTGGCCGAGCCGGTGTTCGTGTCCGAGGGTCAGGGGCAGTATTCACTGCGGTGCGAGACGCCGGGGGCGGTGGTTCGCTATACCCTCGGCGGGGCGGATCCGGGCAAAGACGCGGGCCAATATTTGGCGCCGATCCGAGTGCCAGAGGGACGGATGGTTAAGGCGAGAGCGTTCTCTGCCGATGGCCGGTCGCAGAGCGGCATTGTGACGATGGCGGGGGACGACCCGGCGACCAAGGGGATTGCCGAGACGGTCCTGGAGGTGACGCAGAACCGGGACTGGAAGATGTACGACTGGACGAAACGCCATGCCGCGGTGCAGGTAGCGATGCAGGAGATCAAGCCGGAGTTGATCTTCGTCGGGGATTCGATCACGCACTTTTTCGGGGGTCGGCCAGCCGATGCTGTACAGCGGGGCGCGGAGGTTTGGGAGCGGCATTACGGAAAGCGCAAGGTGGTGAATCTCGGCTACGGATGGGACCGGACGGAGAACGTACTGTGGCGGCTGCGGCACGGCGAGTTGGAGGGGGCGGCGGCGAAGGTGGCGGTGGTGATGATCGGCACGAACAACACCGGCATGCATAGTGCTGAGGAGATCGTGGCAGGGGTGGACGCAATTTGCGGAGAGCTGCGGGGGAGGATGGCGGGCGTCAAGATTCTGCTGCTGGGAGTTTTTCCGCGCGGGAAGACGCCGGACGCGAATCGGGCGAAGATCGAGGCAATCAACGCGAAACTTGCGGGATTCAGCGGGGTAACTTACCTCGATATCGGTAAGGCGTTCTTGGAGCCAGACGGATCGATGCCGGTGGAGGTGATGTACGACTATCTACATCCGACGGCGGAGGGGTATCGGCGATGGGCGGAGGCGATGGAGCCGACGTTGGCGGGTCTATTAAACTAATAACGCATGGGCTTCCAGCGTTGCGTGGTGAGCGATTCCTGTACGAAAGCAAGGCCCGTTGGTTCGGTGTGGATCGCGACGGCGGAGAAGAGCATGCGGTCGTAGAAGCCCGCGTTGGGGTAGCTCACCTCCAGATCGACGACGCCGCGAACGCCGCTCAACTGGGGATAGCGTTCTTCCAGACGAAACATTTCCTG
>JANODS010000968.1:0-2941 GCA_031412835.1 Acidobacteriota bacterium
CCTCGCTTACCTTGGCCGACATTCAAGCGCTGGTCGATACGAAAATCGAACCCATTCGTCAGAATTTTTTGGTCGTTCAGCAAAAAGCGCCTGACGATTTCGCGTTCTACATCGATGGTTTTTTTAAGATTTTCTTTTTCCACGACGACCCCCTGCTTGAAGGCGACGATACGGTTTACGTCAATGCCTACGGACGCCATGACAAGGGCGAAATAGAATCCAATCCTGGCGATGCCGGAACTTGACTCTTCGCGCCGGGGCGTTTGGCTGACCGACGGCGTTGGCCTATTTTGCCAAGCAGGACGGTTCGCGCTTATGGGCTGGTTCGTACTGGGGACCGAGCGTGGGGGAAATGAGCGCTTCATAAGGCATCGGCCGAGTCCCAATTTTACCATGCGCTGATAGTCAGCCGAGATGGATCAGATGTAATGACGCGCTCTGACCGCCGACCAGTTTGATCCAGCTACATCTACAGTCCGTATGCCCCTGAAACACAAGGAGTGATCCAGGCATACTCTCGCTATTCCATATCGGCTTGTCGCGAGATTTCGTTATTGAATTTTTTTTGCAAAGTTTTTTATTGAGGTTGAACCGCGACAATTGAGGAGTTTTGGGGAAGGCGCGCAAGCGATTCACAGAGTGTTTAGAAATATTTTTAACCGATAACTCACATTACATCAACAACTTCGCCCCATAGCCAGATCGCCCAGGCATGGAATGCCACTCCCCCGCGACATATTCTAAAACCGGAAGGTACACCGCCGAAAAGTTGTCCCGGCGCTGTACCTTTTTCCCGTTTCAGCAGGAGAATTTCAATGGCACAGTCACCAACTGACGAACAGAAACAGCGGCGCGCCGAAGCATCTCGGCAAAACGGCTGTAAAAGCAGTGGGCCCGTCTCGCCCGCCGGCAAATATCGCAGCTCGATGAATGCAATCACAACCGGACTGCATGTCGAACTACACAAGGAAGACTTGCCGTCGTTTTACATCCTGATATCAACCGATGATCGAGAAGATTGCCTTCGCGGTCTCCAAGCGCACTACCGAAAATTCAAGCCCGACACGGAAGTCGAACAAGGCTATGTCCGCCGCATGACTTCGGAAATGTATCTCTTTGATCGAAATACGTCTCTCTACACCCGGGCGATGCAGGAAGAACTCGACACCGTCCTCCGGGAGTTCCCCGAAATCGATCTCGACACGCAGTTCCTCAACGGGCACAAACGGGCGGTCACGCAGAAGGAACTCTTCCGCTCCATTGAGCGCAATAAAAAAGCGCATCTCGCCGCGTACGAAAAGTTCATGAAGCTGCTCGCACAATCGAGAAAGTTGTTCCCGTTGCAGCCGCCCGAACCTGTTGACATCTCAGCCGACACAAACACGTTGGAGGAACCTGGGCCAGCCCCGCAAGTCGTCGCCGAACTGCTCGCTCTAGCCGACCAAGCCAAAAAGGAACCTAGCTTTGTGCCGCCGACCTATGTCCTTAACTTCCTGGAAGACAAGGATGTTATGCGGCGCGTGGCCCCAGATTACGACGCTGAGGATCTACTCATCCGTTTCGGACGGATCAAGCCGCCGATTGCGGCCTAGACCCCTTTGCGGAGCTCAAGGAGCAGACGCTGATTTGACCTCGTCAATTTTTCGAGCAGAGCATCGTCACCTGCAAAAGTTGACACCGGAGCTCCGTCGCCATCTACTTCCCGCTTGTGCGCCCCCAAAATGGTCGCAATCCCGGTGACTGCCGCGTCGCGCCGAAAGCACTCTTTTCATCTCCTTGGGTGCCGTTTTTGGGTGCCAGGAATCGGGCTTCACAAGGTGTTTATGTTTATTTTCTGTTGACAACAAGAGAGTTATCCGTTTATTTGATAATTTCTATCGCAATCTAAATTCTATCCTCAAAGCAGTAAAGACCCTTCTCTGTGTCACTCACAGGGCAGGGCTATTTCTGTTTATAGGCCAAACACTTTGTCGAGGACTTCGCTAAATGTAAACGTTTAGCAATGTTAATCAATAATGGAACATAAAAAATTCAAGAGACTCATCATGTCGCTCCTTTGTGGAGTGACGGTCATGGCGCAAACGAAAGTGAATTTGCGAGAACAGGCAAGGGAAGTCGACTTTAGCGGTGCGGTGTTTACTCGCCCGTTGAAAAGTGGCACGGTGCTGCCAGCAACTTGCTCTGTTGGGGATATGTACTTTAAAACCAATGCGGCGGCGGGGTCGAATATCAACGTTTGCGTCGCCACCAATACTTGGATTGTCGCCTCGGGCAACTCGGTTCCCTCGGCATCGGGTCAGGATGGCCGCGTGTTGGCTGGTGTCGCTGGCTCGGCGGCTTGGGCCGACCTGAGCGGTGACGTGACAGGGGCGGCAAATGCGCTGCGAGTGCAGAAGTTGCAGAACCGGAGCGTGGCCAGTACGGCGCCATCGTCTGGCCAGTCCTTGGTTTGGAACGCCACATCGCAGCAGTGGGAACCGCAAACGGTGAGCGGAGGCGGAGGCGGGGGCGGCTCGATGACGATACAAAGTGACGGGAACGTCGTCGGAACTCGTTCCAACCTGAATCTTGTGCCGGGGTTTGGCGTGGTCAATATTCTTTCCGACAATGGCACGGCGGTGGTGTTGCAGCAGGCGGTGGATACGGCGGTGGTCCAGTCGAAGGCATCGGCGCAAAGCGGAGCTTCGCATGCTTGTTTTTCCAGCGGGGCGAGTGTAACGGCATATGCCTGCGGCCTGGCGCCGACCTTGACCGCTTACACCACGGGGATGGTAGTGAACTGGCGTCCAGATGTGACGGGAGTGGGTGGCAGCGTCACACTGAACATCGATACGCTGGGTGCCCGCCCGGTAAAGCTGGCCGATGGCACGACCAATCCGTCGGCGGGTGATCTGGCGGCGAATCAATTGCGGCCGGTCTGGTATGACGGGACAACTTTCCG
>JANODS010000969.1:0-1293 GCA_031412835.1 Acidobacteriota bacterium
CAACGCGATCAGACCATCGGCGTGGTCGTCGTCCCCGCCCTCGGCGGCGCGCACTTCGAAGAACGGAAACTTGCCGGCAGTGAGGTTGCGGCCTTCGCCGGTGCGTCCGATGTTCGATTTCGGCCTAGGGTCCAGCAGCACGTCCCAATCGTTCGGGCCCTGCATGCCATCGTGGTAGATCTTGCCAATGCTGGCCGTGAAGTAGCCTTGGCTGCGGAGGTACTCGGGTAGGAAAAGCGCGCCTTTCAGGTTGGCACGTGGGTTCACCCGGTTGTCCAGCACGCCGGTAGTTTCCGGGTAGCGGCCGCTGAGCAAGGAACTCCGGCTAGGGTTGCAAACCGGGTACTGCGCATAGGCTCGTTCAAACCGTACCCCGCGCCGAGCGAGCGAATCGATGTGGGGCGATTGCACCAGCGCATGGCCGTAGCAGCCGAGATCGGTGTTCAGATCATCGGCGATGACGAAGAGAATATTCGGCCGACGCGGCGTCTGCCCCGAACTGAGTGTGGCGCTCGCCACGGTACCGAGAAATTCCCTACGGCGCATTGGATGAATCTCCTCAGTCCACGATAAACAATTTCGCCCCACCCTCGGAACAACTCCGGTGCGCCCCCACCCCATCCCCCACCTGATAACTCATCCCCGCCCGCAGCACCTCCCACCGCCCATCGCTCAACTCCGTCCGCAACTCCCCCTCCAAACACAAAATCACATGCCCCTTCTCGCACCAATGGTCCGCCATATAACCCGCCGAATACTCGACCATCCTCACCCGTATATCTCCAAAATGCCGCGTCCGCCAACGCGCCTCCCCCGTCTCCCCCGCGTGCACCGTCGCCTCCACCTCATCCCAGTCCGTCGTCTCAAAGGCAAATCCAGAAATCTTCATATCAATCCCGAAACAACGCCATCAACGCATCCGCAAACAACCGCATCCCTCGCCCATCCGGATGGTTAATCGCATTCACCATCAGCGTATTGTAAGGCAACCCCTGCCGCCACAACCGCCCATACCGCAGCGACGCATCCGCCAAGCCCACGTCATGCTTCGCCGCGAACTCCCTCAGACCCTTCACATACGGCCGAGGATCTTCATCAATCTCCCGTTCCCGCGTCAACCCCATCCAGTCCGGCCGAACATAATGAGGCGTCAAGATAATCCACTCCGCCCCAATCCCCTTAAAGTCCGCCAACAAACGCCCGTACCGCTCCTCCACCTGCCCCGGCTCCAGCCGCGCATCGTTCACAAACTCCGAAATAATCAAGTCCGGTTTCACCCCCAACACCGTCTCC
>JANODS010000970.1:0-2697 GCA_031412835.1 Acidobacteriota bacterium
CCGCCACCGTCGAACGCGAACTGGCCCCGCGCATCAATCTCGAAGTGACGTACTTGGGCACCAAAGGCTCGCGGATCGGCAACGGCCTTATCCGCGCTAACGAGCTCGACCCCACGTACCTTTCGCTTGGCGCTTTGCTGACCCGGCCCGTGACGTCCCCCGAGGCGGTCGCCGCCGGCATCCGCCTCCCCTACCCCGGCTTCACCGGTTCCGTCGCTCAGGCGCTCCGGCCCTTCCCGCAATATCTCGACCTGGACAACCGCTCCAACCCCGCCGGCAGCAGTACCTATCATGCCTTCCAGACTCAGCTATCGGCCCGCACGAACAACGGCCTCGACCTGCAACTCGCCTACACCTTTGCCAAGACGATCTCCGACGCCGACATCCTGGCCGGGGGCGGTCCGGCCGGCCAGACGACGTATAACCGCGCTCTCGAAAAAGCGATCGCGACCACCGATGTACCGCACGTCTTCGCCCTCAGTTACAGCTATGAACTGCCGTTTGCGAAGAAGAAGATTTGGGGCGGCTGGGTGCTTACGGGGATTCACCAATACTCGACCGGAGTGCCGATAACGTTGTCGGCCAACAACACCCTCCCGCTGTTCAACGGCATCCTACGGCCTGACGTCGTATCCGGCGTCAACCGCGCGGCCAGCAACGATAACTTCGACCCCGCCGTAAACTTCTGGATCAACCGCGATGCGTTCCGCGCGCCGGCCGCTCTGCGTTTCGGCACCTCCGCCCGCGCTTACACTGACCTCCGGGCTCCGAACTTCCTCAACGAGAACTTTGGCCTATTGAAACGGTTCAGCATCAAGGAGCGCTTCACGCTGACGGTGCGTGGTGAACTATTCAACGCGTTCAACCGGACGGTCTTCGGTCCTCCGCAAGCCAACGTCAGCAACGCTCTTTTCGGGCGCATTACGGCGCAGTCGAACCAGCCCCGCAACGGCCAAGTCGCTCTGCGGCTCGATTTCTAACCGCTAGAAAAGTTCCGCGAGGGGGGTCCCCGTCTGATCCTCTAAAGAGTTCGCAATCTTAATCGGTCGTCCAATTGGCGTATCGTATTCCTTCGTCCAATCGATCCCGAACGCCTTGTAGATCGTCGCGAACAGATCGCCCATGCTTGTCGCCCGGTCGGTTACCTGCGCGCCTTCGGCGTCGCTCGCCCCCACCACGCGTCCACCGGCGATACCCCCACCCCCTATGGCCAGAGACCAGCAGTTCGGCCAATGGTCTCGTCCCCGGTCGTTGTTCACAAAGGGCGTCCGGCCAAACTCGCCCATCGCCAGGACCACGGTGGAATCGTACAGACCGCGATCCTTCAGGTCGTCCAGCAACGCCGAAAGCGTCCGGTCCAGCGGCGGGCAGAGCCGGTCCCGATGGCCCTCGTCGTTCTTCGCGTGCGTGTCCCAGGAGTTGCTGTGGAACCCGGCCGCGGTTACGAAACGAGTTCCTGCTTCCACCAAGCGGCGAGCCATCAGCGCACTCTGCCCCACCGCATCCCGCCCGTAGCGGTCCCGCAACTTCTCGGGCTCCTTCGACAAATCAAACGCTTCGCGTACGCCCGGGTTCAGCAGCATCTTCCAGGCCTGCGCGCTGAAACCGTCCATCTGCGCATGCTCCGCCCCGTCCACCAGCTTGCGATAGCGCCGATCCACCATCTGCAAAAAGCCCTGCCGATTCGCGACCGCCGCGGCGGAAACAGATTTCGGCAAGCTCAAATCCGCGATCTGGAAGTCCGGCTTGCTCGGGTCCGGAATGCACATCGGGTCGTACTCCGGCCCCAGGAATCCCGCACGGAAATAGTCTTCATACTGCCGCGCCTTCTCCCATTGGGGAGCTAGGACATGCGGCGGCATCGCATTCCGAATACCCGTCTCTTTGGCGATAATCGCGCCGATGCTCGGGAACTGCATCGCGGGATTTACCTCGTGCCCCGTGATGGCGTAATGCGTCCCTTGGGGATGATCGCTGCCGCGCGTGTGCATGCTGCGCACGAGCGACAGACGGTCCATCCGGCGGGACACTTGCGGGAGCAGTTCCGAGATTTGAATCCCCGGCACGTTCGTCGAAATGGGCTGGAACGCCGAGTTCGGCTTCGGGTCCCAGGTGTCAACTTGGCTCGGCCCGCCTTCGAGCCAAAGCAGAATGCAGGATTGTGCTTTGCCCGTCGGCTTCGCCCGCAGCAGATCCGCCAAATTCAGGCCGAGAAAGCCGAGCGAGCCGGCCGATAGAAACTGGCGTCGACAAGAGGACATCGTCAATGGTTCTCCGCAAATTCACGCGAACAGAGGATGGCCCAAACCAGGTCTTTCCAAGCCTCGTTACGGTCGGGTCGGGCGGCTACGGCACCCAACAGTTCTTGGCTCTCCGCCGACTCCGGCGGTCGGCCCAACGCCGTTAGATACAGCGTCCGCAGCATCGCTGAATCGGTCGCGCCGCTCTGTATTTGCCGCTGCAACCATCCGTCCGGAGCGGCCAACTTTTCGTTGTAGATCGAACCGGCGAGCATATGCAGCGCCTGCCCCAAATTGGCCTTCCCGGTCCGCTCCGGCAACGCCAGCCGATTCGGTCGGCCATACAGATCGAGAAACCGCGAATAGAACACGTCTGGCTCGCGCAATTGAATCGCCCGCATCCCGGCCGGGGTCCGCTGACTCACTTTGCCGGCGGCCGTCACGATGGTCGTGAATC
>JANODS010000971.1:0-2715 GCA_031412835.1 Acidobacteriota bacterium
AGCAGCACGAGGAGATCACCATGCAAGAAGTCACCGCGTATTTACATTTCGCCGGTTCCTGCCGCCAAGCCATGAGCTTTTACCAGAAGTGCCTCGGGGTCGAACTCCAGATCAGCCCTTTCCCTGATTCTGAAGGCAAGCCGCGGTCCGCTCCAGACGCTCAGGTCATGCATAGCAGCCTATTGCGGAACGGCCAATCGTTTCTCATGGCCTCCGATTGTCCGCCCGGCGAAACGCCCACCCCGGGCAACAATGCGTCGGTCTGCATTCAATGCGACTCGATCACCGAAATCGACCAGATCTTTGGTGCCCTTGCCCAGAACGGGGAAATCAGAATGCCCGTGGCCGACATGTTCTGGGGTGCCCGCTTCGGCATGCTCACCGACCAGTTCGGCGTTCAATGGCTGCTCAACTGTAATCTGCCTGCCGAAGGCATCTCGAAATGAGCGGCACCACCATAACCACGGACGGCCGCGACCTGGTCCTCACCCGCATCATCGACGCCACGCCCGACAAGGTCTTCCGGGCCTGGACGGAACCAGCGCTGCTCAAGCAATGGTTCGCCCCTTCGCCCTACTCGACGCCCATCGTCGAAACGGATGTCCGCCCCGGAGGAGCAAGTCTCATCATCATGCGGAGCCCGGAGGGCCAGGAGTTCCCCAACCCCGGCGTCTATCTGGAAGTCATCCCGAACCAGCGCCTCGTGATCACCGACGCATACACCACCGCCTGGACCCCGTCGGAAAAGCCCTTCATGACGTTAGTTCTTACCTTTGAGAATCAAGCGGGCAAAACAAAGTACACGGCTCGCGTCCAACACTGGTCCATCGCCGACCGGGAAGCGCACGAAAAAATGGGCTTTCACGAAGGTTGGTCGATCTGCACCGAACAGCTTGCCGCTCTCGCCGCCACCCTCTAACGCTCGCTGGAACGTTGCTGGCTCCAGAAGCGCACATAAGTCGGCGCGACCAACATCAGCAGCGCATACCCCAACAGCGCCTCGTACGGCATCGCGATTACCGGCAACGTGCCCCACGTCCATTGCAGCGCGGCGTAGTTGTAATCCCAAACGCCGCTCTTCAGCCCGATTGCCTCGAGCGGTAACGCCACCGCCACCCCAACGCAGACATCACACGCCACCCGCCGCCAATCACGGCCCGGCCCTGTGGAGACAACTCGCCGATAGACCGCATCCGACGCCGACGTTACCAGCGTCAGCAGAAATCCCCAGCCCAACACGACCGCCAGCGGAACATCCTTGTACACCGTCAGTCGGTAGTGATAGGCCCACAGCGGCTCGGTCGAAAATTCAAGGAAACATCCCACGACGGCCCCGGCGATCATCGAGCGGAGAACATTCACTTTCCCCAACTTCCAGAACAGCACCCACATCACCGGCAACTGCACGAACGACGAAAGTTCCCATATCGCCAGATTAGACATGGGGCACCAACTGAAGCCGCACGCCTTTCGGCACCCGCTGCGCCAGGGCGACGCGCGTGAACTCATAGGAAGTCACCGCCTGCCACGTCACCAGCAGCCACAGAATCGGCTGCTCAATCGGCAGGTTGCTCCACGGTCCAATCATCAACCCCATCATCTGTTCCGGCCGGTATCCCCACCACTGATACGGCACCGCCAGCGTCACCTCCCACACCACGCTCACGAGCGTGATGAACAGGAACGTCATTTGAAACGCCCGCCAATTCACTTGGCCCTGGATCGAGGGAAGAAGCGTTAGAGTCGGGATGATCCCGACGACTACGATGAAGGCGAACCAGCCGGGAAACCCTTCCTGGTAGGGATGCGGCCCGTAGTTCTTGTACAGCACCGCGCCAATCGTCAGGACCAGCCCCACCGCCACGGCAATCTGCGCATTGCGCCCAATCCGTGCGCCATCCAGTTTTTCGCTTCCGCTCTCCACATGGTAAGCCTGCAGCCAATAAACATCGGCCCACAGGTATCCGATCAACGCGAGCATCAATCCGAACAGGTAGAATCCGAACTCTTCGAGCGGAATGTTTGGCTTCCAGCCCTCGCTCGCATCCCACCCGGGCACGAAGATTCCAAGCGTCGCTCCCTGATTCTCAAACGTAAAAAAAGTGTTTCCGAATAGGCAGTCCAGCGAATACCCCAGCGTAACCAGAACGGCCAAAGTCAGTCGGCAGGCGCGCCATTCCAGGCCGAGTTCCGGCTGTTTCCGCAGCCACCACAGCATCGCCACCACCGGCACGAAAAAGAACGCCAAGCTGTAGGTGTAGCCCAAAGGCGTCACGCATTCCGCAAGCGGCAGCGCCGGCCGCGGTGTCTGCACCGTTTGTAATGCCATGAGCGCCGGCAGCACCAGCACCCCCATCGTAATCAAGTTAGTTCTGAGCCCACTGGGCAGTATCGCGTTCACAAACAATAGCGCGGAAGAGCTAACCGAACCCCATCACCTCCGCGTGGTGGGTGCCACCCGCGGCCCACATGCGCGGTCACCACGCGAACGAGCGCCACCTCTTGCCGATCCATCCCCCGCCCGCAAGGTCTCCTCGGCCCGAAGGATTCTGCCTTCCTCGACCAACCCTAACGCCCCATACGTCCGCCGAGCCCGCTCGTTTTCCACGTAAACATCTAGCCCGGATTTCTCACGAAGAAGTGGCAAAAGGCCTCGTTTCGTGGCATAACTGGTTTGTCTAGAACGAGTTGATTTCCAGAACGGAGAGGCCTTTG
>JANODS010000972.1:0-1058 GCA_031412835.1 Acidobacteriota bacterium
GGTTTTGAGGATGAGAAGGTCGAGGGTGCCTTGGATAAGGTCGGAAGGTTTGCTCACACTATGATTATCTACAATCTTTGTAGATAATCAAGGGGTCAATTTTCGGGAGGCGAAGGACTGCTTTTTTTTCATGAGGTTAACGAGGAGTACGGCCACGGAAACGGCGGACTGTTTGGCGGAGCGTTCGTTCGCGTTCGCGGCAGTAGGATGCGGCGGAGGCGCGACTGTTAGACGACCGGTTGGCGTGAGTTCGCCCGAGGCGAGAGTGGCGATGAACAGAAATGTTGTCAGGCATTTCATGTTGTTTCGTTGTTCAACCGATGCCGGGCAAGCGTGAAGACGTCGTGGAGCATTTCGCGGGTGAGGCGGCCGGTGGAGGTGTTTTGTTGGCTCGGATGGTAAGAGCATAGGAGCCAGGGTTTGGGCTGGGAATGCAGGAGATTGTGGCCGTAATCGAGTCTGGGTAGTTTCGCGATGCGGGAGTAGACATCGAAGGCGAGGCGGCCGAGGACGACGACACCTTGGAGGTTTTTGAGGAGTTTGAGTTCGCGTTCGAGGAAGGACTGGCAGGTGCGGATTTCGGTGGGATCGGGTTTATTGTCGGGCGGGGCGCAGCGGACCGAAGCGGAGATCCAGGCGTCGTGGAGGACGAGGCCGTCGTCACGGTGAGAGGAGTTTGGCTGGTTGGCGAAGCCGGTTTCGTGGAGAGCGCGGAAGAGAAAATCGCCGGAGCGGTCGCCGGTGAAGACGCGGCCGGTGCGGTTGGCACCGTGGGCTCCGGGGGCGAGGCCGAGGATGAGGAGGCGGGCGGTGGGGTCGCCGAAGCCGGGGACGGGGCGGCCCCAGTAGGTCTCCGATTGGTAGGCGCGGCGTTTGACTACGGCGACGTTGGCGCAGTGTTCGCGGAGACGGGGGCACTGGTTACAGGAGACGATTTCGGCGGCGAGCGAACGGAGAGACATCGATCCTAGCGTAAGCTCTGGAGGGGGATAGGATGTGAGGATGACGCGAAGACAGTTTTTGGTGGCCAGCCTTGTGAAGCGTCGGCCGAATATCGT
>JANODS010000973.1:0-1307 GCA_031412835.1 Acidobacteriota bacterium
CACTGGTCGATCACCTTCAACTGCCCGCGCTTCTCCTCCGACTTCCCGTGGTGCGAAAGGTTGTGATAGCCATCCGTGATCTTCGCATCGGCGATGTCCATCACCGGCGTGCTCACCCCTTCAAGCATCAGCGTGATCGACCGCGTCGAATCCGTTTCAATCGCGAGCCGAGCCAGGTCATACATCACCTTCACTTTTTCCATATACGCCGCGGGGTTCGCCAAGTCCACCGGCGGAGCACTCTTCACCACCGGCTTCGGCTTTCGCTCCCAACCACGCGATGCCTGCAGCCGGTTCTCCAAATCGCGAACGCTCGTGTAGTACTGGTCGAGCCGATCCCGGTCCCGCGCTCCGAGGCCTCGCTCGAGATCCTTCGACTGCCCCGCGACGGTATCGAGGATACTCCGCCCCGTATCGAGCTTGCGAATCTGTGCTTCAATCTGCTCCGGGCTGCCCTGGAAGAACATCTCCTGAAACACCGCCGCAGCCTTATCTTCTGGAGGAATAGCGACGCCCGTGCCGGTCCAGGACAAGCTTCGAACCCGCGTGTTCACGGCCAGCGTCAACGACGGGAACCGCGTCAACGTGCCGATCTGTTCAGCAATATGCTGATCCAGCGATATCGTATTCCGAAACGACCCGCTGCCCGGATGCGGCGCCGCCGTCAAAAAGCAAACGTCCGCGGGATGGCCGCCGTCCACGTTCGGGTGGGAGACGCCGGAGAATACGGTGAAGTCGTTGCGATGAGCCTGTAGCGGCTGCAAGCTCGCAGACAACGCATAATCCCGCCCCGGCTCCCGCGGGAAAAAGTGATCCGCCAGCAGCCCAAGGTTGTTGCAAATTCCAATCATGCGCCTCGGCGTTCCACTCTTCTGCGCGAACGCCGGGGTCATCGAATCGAGAAACGGCAAGGCGAGCGCAACACCCCCGCCTCGCAATACGCTGCGGCGGGATAGGGAACGGCGAGTAACAAATGACGACATAGCTTCTTACAACGTATGGAAACCGCGCCACGTTGTCAAACCCCGTTATTCGCCTCCTGTTGGCAGCGACGTTGCTGGCGAGGCCTACATGAGCCATCGGCGGATTATCGACATTCCGCTTGTTCGGAGCCGCAGCCGCGCGTGGTTGACTCGTGGGGAGCCAACGATCGAGGTGCCAAGGCCCTAGCCAGGGGGCTAGTTCGGAGGAGCGGCAAGCGGTGCTTCTTTCGGCGTCAGGGGAGCGAGGACGGCATAGCCGGCGGCGTTTGTCCGTAAGGCCATTCCGGTGATCTGCTTCGAGCCCTCGACGACCGTCACGCGCAA
>JANODS010000974.1:0-6417 GCA_031412835.1 Acidobacteriota bacterium
CCGCCGTCCGAATAATGAAGCCACCCGGCATGCCCGTCCGGTGCGTCTGCAAAATCCGTTTCAACCGCAGCCGCTCTTCGTCTGACGCAATCTTTCGGCTCACACCGTTATGATCGGTCGTCGGCATGTACACGCAGAACCGGCCCGGCAACGCGATGTGCGACGTGATCCGCGCACCTTTCGCACCAATCGGCTCCTTCGAAATCTGAACCAGAATCTCCTGGCCCGGTTTCAGCAAATCGGTGATCTGCGGCAGCGGCGGACGATCTCGTCGCTCCCGCTCCGCGCCACTGTCCGAACTACCCTCGGCGCTCCGATCCCGATCCCGGTCCCGACCGCGATCCCGATCACGATCCCGACCCCGGTCCCGATCGCCAGACCGCTCCCGCACTTCCGGAGCCGCCACATTCACAATCGGAGGAGGAGCCGGTTCCCCTGTCGAAGCAACTGTCGGAGCCGCTGCTGCCGCCGGCGGTCCGTCAATTTCATTACCCCGCTCCCGCGGACCACGACGCCGACCCCGTGTCCGCCGACCGCGTGCCTGGAAGCGTGAATTACGGTCCCGATCCCGCAACGCCGCCGTCAAACTCTGCGGCTGCCGCGCCGGCTCCGGACCCTCTTCGCCGGGTTCCCCGCCGATTTCCCCGCCCTCTTCCTCGCCCTCTTCGTCCCCTTCGTCTTCCTCGGAAGCCGACAAAACCTCCACCCCGTCTTCAGCCGCGATCGCCGCTTCCGCCGCCGCTTGGGCCGCGTCGATCACATCTTCTTCCACTTCGTGGTCAACGTGTAGGTCGATCTCCAGCTCTTCCCGAGCCTCTTCGATCGCCTCCTCTTCGTCGGCCTCTAAGTCCTCTTCCACGCTGTGCGCCAATTCGATCGCCGGCTCAGCCACAGGCTCGGCCACAAACGGGGGCTCGGGCTCCGGCGCGGCAACCACCACAATCGGCGGCGGCTCCGGCATCGGCGGAGGCTCCGGCTCGGCGACGGCTTCGACCTGCGCCAGCACCTGCTCCACCACTGCTTCGTTCTCAACCTTGGCCGCGACCGGCTCCACCACCGCTTCATGCTGAATCACTGGCCGCACCGGCTGCCGCCGATACTTGGCCAACGACTCGCCCGGAAGCATGATCGATTCCACGATCGGTGCCGCCCAAATCGAACCCGTCGGCTCCGCACGCACCGGAGCCGCTTCCACTACCGGCGGGGCGGCCGCAACTTCCGGCTCCGCCTCATTCCCGGCCACTTCAGGTTCGTTCTCGTCCGAACTCGCATACTTCGAGTCCGGCAAGTTGCCGCCGCCACGTTCGCGGCGACCCCGCCGACGACCCCGCCGTCCGCGCCGATCCCGCTCCCGCGCCGCTTCATCACCAGCCCCATTGCCGTCAACCACCGGCGCTTCGCCCAAAGCCTCCACCACCGGAGCCTCGTCCGCGGAGGGAGCCGCGACTACCGCCTCTACCGGCGGCGCAAAGGGACGCGGTCCCCGGTCCCGATCCCGTCCTCCCCGTCCTCGATCCCGATCGCGGTCTCGACCACCATCTCCTGATCGTTCACTCGACCGCTCCGGGGGCCGCTCGGCCGACCGCGTCGGCGGCCGCTCTTCCCCGCCAACTTTGTCGAGGTCATCATGATGCTCCTCAAAAAAGTCCGTCACGTACAAAAACGTGTCCCGCTCCAAACCGACGTCCACAAACGCCGATTGCATCCCCGGAAGCACTCGCGTGACCCGGCCCTTATGGATACTTCCAGCCAGCGAATACTCGTTCGCACGCTGAAAATAAAGTTCAACCAACTGATCGTCTTCAAGAATCGCCACTTTTGTTTCGTGGCGGTTCGACGAGATAACTAACTCTTTACTCATCGCCTACTCTCCTCATGGAGCATGCGGCCTATCGGTACGGCGAAAGAAGGGCAAGAATGTCGCACGAGCGGCTACAGAGCCGGCCTCGGCGGGAAATCAAATCCCAATTCAAATCTTGATCGGTCCTCTACGCCGGAGCTGCGATTGCCGCTGCTTCCAGTTCGATTCTTCAATTCACAAAACGCCGGAGCCGCACGTTGTGCACGAGCCCCAACATCACAAAAACGCTCAACATGCCGGATCCGCCGCTACTCATGAACGGGAGCGGAATGCCCGTAACAGGCATCTTACCCACAACCATACCGACGTTCACCAGCAAGTGAAATAACAACAGGGAGCAGACTCCCATGCAGATATACATCCCCGCACGGTCCGGCGAGGTCTGCGCATTCTGCACAATCTGCATTAACAACAAAAAATACAACCCTAAGACGACTACGACGCCGACGAATCCGTGCTCCTCCGCAAATGCCGAGAAGATGAAATCCGTGTGAGGGACCGGGAGAAATTGCAGCTTTGTCTGCGTCCCCTTGGTCACCCCTCTGCCCCACATGCCGCCGTTCCCAATCGCGATCTTGGACTGGATGATCTGGTAGCCTTCCCCTTTCGGGTCGCGACTCGGATCGAGGAACGTTTCAATGCGGCTCTTCTGATAATCCTTTAGAAGAAACCAACTGGACGGAATCAACAACACCGCGAGCACGCCAATACTCAAGGCGTACTGCCAACGCAATCCCGCCAGGAAAATGCCTGTCGCGAGAATCGGTAAGTACGTGAGTGAGGTGCCCAAGTCCGGCTGCTTCATTACCAACAACATCGGCAGCCCCACCAATCCGACGAGCTTCAACAGATCCCGCCAGTGAATGGCCTCTGTCTTCAGCTCGGTCAGAAATCGAGCCACCATGAGAACTACAACAATCTTAGCGAATTCCGAGACCTGCAGGAGTACACCCCCTGGAAGTGCTATCCATCGCCGCGCACCAAAGATTTTGGTCCCAATCACGAGCGTCAAGAGCAGCAGCACCACCATCCCCGCATACAGCACCGGAACCTGCCCCAACAACGTGTGGTAGTCAATCGAACTGATCAGCCACATCAACACCAAACCCGCCAACACCCACACCACCTGCTTCCACCACGCGTTCTGCCACTTCGTCCCCTGCGTCGCGCTGAAGATCTGCAAGATCCCCAATCCGCAGATCAACATCGACAGAATCAGCAACGCCCAATCCAAATCGCGTAGGGTCCGATAAGATGCCATCAGTTCACCGCAAACCCTTTCTGCCCCAACGGCGCCATCGCCAGCGTCGGTGCCCGCATAACGTTCCGAGATTTTTTATCGAAATAAACCTTCAACACATCCCGCACAATCGGCGCGGCCAGCGGTCCGTGCTCGCCGTTTTCAAACAATGCCGCCACCACAATCTCCGGATTCGTCCGCGGAGCAAACCCCACAAACCACGCGTTGTCCCGCAAATCCTTCGCAATTGTCGATCCGCGGGCCTTCGTATCATACCCGTACAACTGCGCCGTTCCCGTCTTCCCGCAAACCTCCACCCCCGGCAATCGCGCCGACCCGCCCGTCCCCCCAAGATTCACGACGCCATACATTCCGTAAACCACGCTCCCCGTGTTTGCCGGATTGATCTGCAACTTATGTGTCTCCCGCCGATTCGGGTCGTTCACCAAATGCGGCCGATTCCAGATGCCGCCATTCGCAATTCCCCCAATCATGAGCGCCAACTGAATCGGCGTCACGTTCACGTACCCCTGCCCGATCCCCACGTTCACCGTATCCCCACCCATCCACTTTTGCCGCAGCGTCCGCGCCTTCCATTTTGAAGAAGGCATCAGCCCCTTACCCTCAAACGGCAGGTCGATCCCCGTCTCCTTCCCCAGCCCGAGTTGGTCCCCATACTCAAACAACTTATCAATCCCCAACAAATTCGCCGTGTTGTAAAAGAAAATGTCGCAGCTCTGTTCCAGCGCCCTCTGCAAATTCACCCGCCCATGGCCCTTTCGTAAATGGCAACCCCAGTGACGCCCATAAAATGACATGCCGCCCGTACAGTTGAAGCTGGTCTTATCGTCGATCACCCCCGCCTCCAACGCCGCCAACGCCACCAACGGCTTAAACGTGGACCCCGGCGCGAAATTCGATTGAATCGCCCGATTAAACATCGGCTTATCCGGGTTCAAAATGATCTCGTCCCAGTCTTTCCGCCGGATCCGCCCCGCAAACTTGTTCGGATCATACGCCGGACGGCTCACCATCGCCAGCACCTCGCCCGATCGCACATCCAACGCCACCACCGCTCCCCGCCGCCCTTCCATAGCCAACTCCGCCACAATCTGCAAATCCAAATCCACCGTCAACTGCAAGCTCCGACCCGGAATCGCGTCCTTATAACCAATCAGTTCCCGTTCGTTCCCCTTCGAATCCACCACCACCTGCCGCTCGCCGTCTGTTCCCATAAGAATTTCGTTGTATTGCCGCTCTATCCCCGCCTTGCCGATCACGTCGCCCTGGTTATACTTGGCGAAATCTGGCAGATCCAGCTCCGCCTCCGTGACTTCTCCCACGTAACCGATCACGTGTGCCATCAAGTTGTCCTTCGGATACAACCGATGCTGCACATGCACCAACTCCAATTCAGGAAACGTATCCGGATCGTTGTGACTCTCGACGAAAGCAATCTCCGCCGCCGTCAACTCTTCCTTGATCACAATCGCCCGATATTTCGGCACCGACTTCCAACGACGCAGCCGAGTCAGCAAATCCTCGTGGTCCAGATTCAACCCCGCCGTAATCGTCGGCAGGTGCTCATCCTTCAAGTTTTCGCGCGATAAGATCACGCTGAAAGAGGAGTGGTTATCAACAATAACCCGCCCTTCCCGATCCAAAATCTTCCCCCTAGCCGCCAGCATCGGCGTCGATTTGATCCGATTCCGAGCAGCCGCCTCACTGTAGATCAGGTTGTCCTGCACCTGAAGTGTCCAAAATCCAGAAAGGATAAATAGAAAAACGCCTACCACCGTGTACTGAAAAAACGCGATTCGCCAAGCCGCAAAAGTCGTATCGTCGCGCAACACCGCCGGGTCTAGTGTTTCATGATGCGACGCGTCGTGCGAAAGCGGGGGCAATCTGGGTCCTCCGTCTTATTCTATCGATAATAATTAGGTCCGATCACGAAGCCGATCCAAAATCAAAAACAAGGGTATCGCCACCAACGCGTTGAACGCACCAAACAGCAACGTCTGCACCAAATCGAAACTTAAATTCTGTCCCAGCAACGCCCGCGCCAACACCCACGAAAAAAACTGGTGGAAAAAGAAAAAGAAAAAGCTCAGCACGAACCGAACCGTCGTATTCTGCACATCAAACCGCAAACTCACCGACGCCGCAAAATAGCCCACCAACGTCTTCACAATTCCAAATATCCCGATGTAGTGGTTTGACATCGAATCCTGAACCAGCCCAATCGCCGCGCCGATCAACGTACAAGTCACCGGCTCCCGACGCATCAACGAAAAATAAACCGTCACCAACAGCGGCAACTCCAAATACGACAAATGGCGAAAGAAGAGCGGGATATTCACCTGGAACAAAATCGCCAACAATGGCACCAAAATTAGCCAATAGGGCCGATAGCGCGAAATCTTACTTCGCCGCGGATTGTCGATCAAGATCTGATGGCTCAGGTCGGACATATGCTATGGCTGCGCACTCGGCTTCGGCGGATCGACCGGCGCGACCGGCTTGGCCTCGGGTGCCTTCTCGGACGGCACATACGCCGGCGGCGTTGGGCGCGTTACCTGCGCCGGGTCCATATTGAAGTTCGGCAAGCGCGGTCCCGCATTACCGAAACGGACGCCCTGCAACTCCCCGATCCGGCGAATCTTCTCGCGAAGCCGATCGGCATCGGTCGCCAGTGCCGGATTGGTCTCCGGTGCGGCCGGACTCTGCGGGTTCGCTTTCGTGATATCCGGCGGCACCGACGGCATCACAAAAATCGGTCCCTCCGGCGGAAGCGCCCCTTCCGGAATGGCCAAATGGATCCCCTCAAGCACCACCAACACCTCCTCCAACCCCCGCATCAGGCCGCTCGGATCCAGATAGATTTCTTTAAACGCCGCGCCCGTTTTCACCACTTTCACCTGACCCGCCGGCAGCCCTTTCGGGAACACCCGATCATCACCGGAGGTAAAAAACCATTCGCCCTCTTCTACCTTCACCTCGTTCTGCACCCAATGCACCTGCACCTGACTTCTCCCCAACCCCTTCAACGTCCCCGGCACTCGATTCTTCTGCGAAATCACACCCGCCGCAAACGTCGGATCCGTCACCAGCAGCACCTGCGCCGCATTCGGAAACACAAACGTGATCTTCCCCACAATACCGTCCGGAGTAATCACCGCCATCCCCCGCATCACCCCATCACTCTTACCTCGATCAATAAAAACCACCTTGGAGTTCGCCCCGGTGCCCGTCCCAATCACCCGAGCCGCCACCGTCCGACTCCGGCTATGCTCCTGAAATACACTCAGCGAACGGG
>JANODS010000975.1:0-12697 GCA_031412835.1 Acidobacteriota bacterium
GCCGAATCTGCTTTTCGCCGAGAGGATGGAAAACGACCACTTTGTCGAGTCGGTTCATGAACTCGGGTGTGAATTTCTTTCGAGCGGCTTCGACTCCGGTGCGGGAGATTTTCTCGGTCGTTTTGGCATCGAGCTGGTCGAGGTTCACAGCTTCTTGCCGCTTGAGCCCAAAGCCGAGCCGCGGTTGCAGCAGAGTCGACATCTCGCTGGCCCCCAGGTTGGACGTCATGAAAATCATCGTCTTTGTGAAATCAACCTTTCGATTGTCACCCAGCGTCAGAGTCGCTTTGTCGAGGATTCCGAGCAACAGGTTCCAGAGCGAGTCCGACGCTTTTTCGATCTCGTCGAACAGAATGAAGCTGATTTTGGTCCGCTCGGTCTGGTGCTGGTTGATGGTCTCCTGACTCAGGAGCGGGTGTGTTTCCCGGTGACCCAGATATCCGGGAGGCGAGCCAATCAGCTTGGCAATCTCATGGCTATGCTGGAATTCAGCACAGTCAATCTTAATGACGGCCCGCGGGTTGCCGACCAGACTCTCGGCCATGGCCTCGACGATGCGGGTTTTGCCAGTGCCCGTCGGGCCCAGAAAAAGGAAGTTTCCGATGGGGCGCCCAGGCGGGGTAAGACCCGTCAAATGCATCTGGTACATGTTGACGATCTGGTCGACGGCCTCATCCTGTCCGATGACAAGTCGGCGAAGGTTCGCATCGAGGGCCTCGGCGTCCCTCCCGGTGCGGGAGGGGTCGAGGCGCACATTTGTCGGAACATTTCGCGTAGAGGGTCCTGATCCAGAGAGCCCCAAGCTTGCCAGTCGCGTCATTCCACTACTCCTTTGCCAGTTCATTAGGTGCCAACGTGGCGGTGGTGATGTGGCCTGCGCGTCGGTCGGAATCAGCTTCGGAATATCTCGAATTTTTCTACGAAGTCCTTGGATCACCGAATACCTCATTTAGGGTCTGAGCAATTCAGTAGCCGATTGAACTTACAGAGTCTTCCGAGCCTATTTGCCGGGTTTTGCTGGCCGGATTTCCACCCGACTCACTAACGTCCGCGCAGGCATTTTTAATACCGCAAGAACCATATCGGCAACATCTTGCGGAGCAATCTTCCAATCTGCACCTTTTCCTGCGCTCCGAGGCGAAAAATCGGTGTCGACGCTGCCCGGCATGATGTAGGTAACGCGAATATCCTCTTGGCGATGGTCCAACATCATGGCTTCGCTGAACCCGTTCATGCCGAATTTCGAGGCATTGTAGGCCGCGCCGCCCGCAAACGGGTTCTTGCCCGCAAGGCTTGAGAGATTAACAATGTATCCGCCGCCCGCACCCCGCATCCGCGTCAGAGCCTCCCGGGAGCAGAAAAACGTTCCGCTGAGGTTGACGTCGAGAGTATGGCGCCAATCTTCGATCGTCAGTTCCGCCGTCGGCTTGAAGATGCCGATGCCCGCGTTATTAATCAGGATGTCCAGGCCTCCCAATTTGGCATCGGCGAATTGGAACAATCCCGCGACGTGTTCCGGAATGGAAACGTCGCAGCCGGTGGCGTAGACATTTTGGAACCCAGCCGCCCGAAGTTCCGCCTCGGCCCAGTCCGAGTCTCCGCGACCGCAGAGCACAACGTTCGCTCCTTCTGCCAGCAACTGTTCCACAATGGCGCGACCGATCCCGCGCGTGCCCCCGGTTACGAGGGCTCTTTTTCCTGCTAATGAAGTCGACATATCCTTAGTCGATATACTGAAGAGGCAAACGGATGCAGGAGATTAGCATATTTTGGTTACGGGCAGCCACCGGGCTCTATGCGGTCGGCTTGATCCATGTTTTGTTTTTCGTCTGGCTTCGATCAAATCGACTATTCTCGCCGGCGCTGTACGCGTTTGCGGCAGGCACCTTGCTCCACGGCGTCTCCATCGTCGAACAGTCCCTTCAGGGCGGGCACCTGGCTCTACAAACCTTTCATCAAACGATCAGTGCTTGCGCGCTGCTGATCGCGGTTGCCTTCCTGATCGTTTACAAGCTTTACGATTTTTCGAGCTTGGCGATCTTCATTTTTCCGATCACTTGCGTGATGGCCTTCATCGGCACGACGGCGGTACCGGTGGAAAGTTGGTCGCTGGCCGGGTTGCGCGATGCTTGGCTGCTAGCTCACGTGCTGCTCATTCTGGCCGGGTACGTGGCGATGTTGTTGATGGCCGTCAGTTCGGTGTTCTATCTGTTACAGGAGCGCCACCTGAAGCGAAAGTTGACCGGTAGTCTATTCGACCGTCTGCCTCCGCTGGGCACTCTCGATTCGCTCAGTTCCCGGTCGATGGCGATTGGCTTTGTTTGTACGACCGCGGGGGTGATCACCGGATGCACTTGGGCCTATGTGGAATCCGGTACCCGCTGGATCAGTGAAGGGAAGGTCCACATCGCGCTATTTACCTGGGTCTTTTACCTCGTGCTGGTCTTCCTGCGCTCGAGCGCCGGGTGGCGCGG
Source organism: Acidobacteriota bacterium (assembly GCA_031412835.1). Taxonomy (GTDB): domain Bacteria; phylum Acidobacteriota; class Terriglobia; order Bryobacterales; family Bryobacteraceae. The sequence goes on from JANODS010000975.1 coordinate 2,475, forward strand.
GCGGCGAGCGGCGTTTCTCTCCCTCTACATGTTGCTGTTCAGTGCCTTGACCTGGGTTTCCCACACCGATTTACGTCCGCTTCTGGCACGATGAAGCTGCACGTCACAGGGCTGAATCATCGGACCGCGCCGGTGGAAGTGCGCGAACGCATCGCGTTTTCCGATGCCGCGTTGCCGGAAGCGTTGCGCGAACTGCGGGGTCGGGAAGGCTTTCATGAAGGCTTAATTCTGTCCACCTGTAATCGCGTGGAGATTGCCGTTACGACGGACGACCAAGTGGACGCGCAGCGATCCCTCGAAGAATTTTTGGGCCAGGCGCGCAACTTGGAACGGCGCAAACTCACTGGTCATCTGTACGGCTACGACGGCCAGGAGGCGATCCGGCATCTTTTCCGCGTCGCGTCTTCGCTGGACTCGATGGTACTGGGCGAGCCGCAGATCCTGGGCCAGTTGAAACAGGCTTATGCCGTGGCCAAGCACGAGGGCGCGGTGGGCGGCTATCTCGATACGGTGTTGACCCGGGCCTTTTCAGTGGCCAAGCGCGTGCGCACGGAGACGATGATCGGCCAGAACGCGGTCTCGGTGAGTTTCGCCGCCGTCGAGCTGGCGCGGGAGATTTTCGGCAATTTGAAGGACTGCCGGGTCCTACTGTTGGGAGCCGGGAAGATGAGCGAACTGGCCGCCCGGCATCTCCATCGCAACGGCGTTGGAAAGATTCTGGTGACCAATCGGACCCGCTCTCGCGCGGAGGAGATGGCCTCCATTTTCGACGGAACGATCATCGACTACGACGCCTATCCGCAAAGCTTGCCGGAGGTCGATATCCTCATCGCATCGAGCGGGGCACCGCACTACATCCTCTCCCGCGATCAGGTGCAAAAAGCGATGGGCCAGCGCCGCGGTCGGCCAATGTTCTTGATCGATATCGCCGTCCCGCGAAACATAGAGCCTTCGACCAACCAACTCGAAAACGTCTTTCTCTATGACATTGACGACCTGGGCAGAGTCGTCGACCAGAATCGGAAAGAGCGCGAAGTGGAGGCGGCCACCGGGGAAGCGATCATCGCCGAAGAGGTGGAAAAGCTGGTTGCCCGTCTCAAGACCCGGGCGGCGACGCCGGTGATCGTCGAGTTGCAGGAGCATCTGGACCACCTGCGCCGGGCCGAATTGCAGCGGCTTCGTTCGAAGTTCGGAGCGCTAACGCTCCAGCAGGAAGAGGCACTGGAAGCGCTGACCAAAGGCCTGATGAACAAGGTCGCACACGGTGCGATTGCGGAAATTCGCAAGTGCGCCGCGCAAGACGATGGTTGGCAAACGGTCAGTCTCGTGCGTCGCTTGTTCCGGTTAGAAAACGATGACTAATTCGCTCACCATCGGGAGCCGCGGCTCCCTGCTTGCGCTCTGGCAATCGAACTGGGTGAAGGCCCAGCTTGAACAACGGGGCTTTTCTGTCAAGATTGAAATCATTCAGACGACCGGCGATAAGATCACCGACGTTGCGTTGTCGAAGATCGGGTCGAAGGGTCTGTTCACGAAAGAGATTGAAGAGGCGCTGCTCGAAGGGCGCGTCGACTTGGCCGTCCACTCGTGTAAGGACATGCCGACTGAACTCCCGGAGGGACTGGTGCTCTCGGCGATTCCGGCTCGTGAGGATCCGCGGGATGTCGTGGTTGGCCGCGCGATTGCGGAATTGGGGCCGGGTGCGGTGGTCGGTACGAGTTCGTTGCGGCGCGCGTCGCAACTGCATGCGCTGCGACCGGACCTTAAGATTGCGAACATTCGAGGAAACGTCGATACCCGGCTGCGGAAACAGCGGGAAGGCCAGTATGACGCGATCATCCTCGCCGCCGCCGGCCTGCATCGGTTGGGATTGGCCGAGCATATTGCCGAGTATCTTGCGCCGGAAGTGATGATGCCCGCCGTGGCGCAAGGGGCGTTGGCCATTGAGACGCTGCTGTCCGGCCCTGGGTTTGCCGCCGCGCAACTACTGGACGATGCGGCGACCCGGCTCTGTGTGACAGCCGAACGGGCTACCCTGCGGGCGCTCGGCGGAGGCTGCCAGGTGCCGTTGGGGGCCCACGCGGTCCTGGCCGGCTCGGAGCTTCACTTGGCCGCTGTCTGCATCTCGCCGGACGGTTCGCTTGTGATCCGCGCCGACGCTCAGGGCACGGATCCGGAAGCGCTTGGCGCGGCGTTGGGGGCCCGCTTGCTCGATGGTGGCGCGCGTTTGATTCTCGACCAGGTTTACGCGCAGTGAAGGTGTATCTGGTCGGTGCCGGTCCCGGCGATCCGGGCCTGTTGACGCTGAAGGGGCGGGACGCCTTGGCCCGCGCCGACGTCATTTTGCACGACCACTTGGCCAGCGACGCGATCCTTGATTTCGCTCCCGCCACGGCGGAGCGAATCTACGTCGGCAAGAAGAAGGCCGAGCACGCCATGCCGCAAGAAGAGATCGCCCGGCTGATGATCGGGCACGCTCGCGCGGGTCACATCGTCGTTCGATTAAAGGGCGGGGACCCGTTGATTTTCGGTCGGGGCGGGGAAGAGATGGAAGCCCTGGTCGATGCGGGCATCCCCTACGAAATCGTACCCGGGGTCACCGCGGCTCTTGGCATTGCGGCCTACACCGGCGTGCCGTTGACTCATCGTGACCACACGAGCGCGGTGACGTTTGTCACCGGCCATGACCCGGCCCAGATCGATTGGTCCCGGATTGGTCACGCCGAAACTCTCGTGATTTACATGGGGCTCACGGCGATTGGCGATATTTCAGCGCGGTTGATCGCGGCAGGCCGTTCGCCGTCAACGCCGGCGATGGCGGTCCGCTGGGGCACGCGGACCGATCAACAGACCATCGTCGCGACCTTGGGCGATCTGCCCGCGCGTGTGGCGGCGGCGCAAATGCGGCCCCCGGCCTCGGTGATCATCGGCGAAGTGGTGGCCTTGCGCGAAAAGTTGAACTGGTTCGAAAAACTGCCGCTTTTCGGGCAACGCATCGTTACGACGCGCGTCGGCATGGCCGAACCGCTGCGGTCCCTGGGTGCCGAGGTGTTCGAGCTACCGACGATTGAGATCCGGTCGCCGCTCGATCCCGCTCCGCTCGCCGCCGCCGTCGCCCAACTCTCGACTTACGATTGGCTGGTCTTCACGAGCGCTAACGGCGTTCGGGGCTTCCTCGCGGCGCTTGATGAGAGCGCCGTGGATCTGCGCCAACTGCGCGCCCGCCTCTGTGCCGTCGGCCCGGCAACGGCTGCGGCGCTGACGGTGCTTCACCTTAAAGTCGACGTCGTTCCGGAAGAGTACGTTGCCGAAAGCCTGGTTGCCGCGCTGGAGAAGTTTGATCTCACCGGCCAACGAATCTTGCTGCCGCGGGCTGCCGTGGCTCGCGACGTGGTGCCTGATGCTCTGCGGAAACTCGGAGCTCAGGTCGACATCGTCGAGGCCTACCGCACCGTGGCCCCGGCCACCGATCTTTCCGGCGTCGAGACCGCCGATTGGGTCACGTTCACGAGTTCCAGCACCGTGAAGAATTTTCTGGCTCTCGGTGGCGGGCGGCTTCTCGAGCATGGGGCACGGGTCGCTTCGATCGGTTCGGTGACCAGCGAGACGGCCCGCCAGCATGGGCTCACCGTCGCCGCCGAGGCCAAAGAATTTACGATCGCAGGATTAATTGCGGCTGTTGTCGAATATCGCCAAACTCATTCGTTATAGGTCATGAGTCAATATCTTCTCCTCCTTCACGATCCAACGGATTCCCCGTTCTTCTCGATGAGCCCTGCCGAGATGCAGGCGGTCATCGAGCGCTACACGGCCTGGGCCACCAAGCTCGCGGCCGAAGGGCGCATGAGAGGCAGCAATAAGCTGCAAGACGGCACGGCTCGCCAGTTGACGAAGCTCGGCGTGATCGATGGCCCATTCCCCGAGACTAAAGAGATCATCGGCGGTTACTTCGTCATCGAAGCAGCCGACTACGATGAGGCCGTCGAACTGGCCAAGAGCTGTCCACACATCGATTTTGGCCGTATCGAGATCCGCCAAGTCGATGTGATGTAGGCCCGTGCGGGACCTCGTCGAGAACCTGTTTCGACGCGAAGCCGGCCGAATGGTCGCGTCTCTGACGCGCGCATTCGGCCCGGCCAATCTCGGTCTGGCCGAGGACGCGGTGCAGGAAGCGCTGATCCGGGCGCTTCGCACTTGGCCCTTTCGCGGCGTCCCGCCGAACCCCGCCGCGTGGCTGCACAGCGCCGCCCGGCGTTACGCCATCGACCAAATCCGCCGCAACGCGAAGCAACCCGGTTGCGAGCCGCTCGTCCTCGACGCACCCCTCGCGATCGACGATACGCTGCAACTGATTCTGTTGTGTTGCCACCCGGCCATCCCGCCCGAAAGCCACGTCGCCTTGATACTCAAAACCGTCAGCGCCTTCAGTGTGGCCGAGATCGCCCGTGCGTTTTTGCTCCCGGTGGAAACTATAGCCCAGCGCCTAGTGCGCGCCAAACGGATCATTCGAGAACAGGGCGTCAGCTCCAGCGCGGACTGCCTGCCCGCCGTGCACACCGCGCTGTACCTGCTCTTCAACGCCGGTTATCCGGCCGGCGGAGAGCACTGCGAAGAGGCCATTCGGCTGGTGGAATGTCTGCTCGACTCGGGCCTTGGCACCGCCGAAACCCAGGCGCTCCGTGCGCTGTTTTATCTCCATGCCGCGCGGTTCCCGTCACCCATCGCCCCGCACCGCGCCGTCCTCGGCTATCAAGCCCTTGAGGCCGCGATGCAGGCGGCGGAACTGAGTCCCTGGCACCTCGAAGCGGGCATCGCGGCGGCGCACTTATGGCGACCCATCGACTGGCCCCACATCGTAATGCTCTATAGCAATTTGTACAAGGTAAAGCCGACGTCCATCGTCCGCCTCAACTGGGCTGTGGCGCTCTCCCAAGCGGGCCGGGGCCACGAAGCGCGGGAGTTGCTCGCCGCCGTCGTCGCCGACGGGGAGCTCGCCGACTACCCGCCCCTGATTGCTACTTTGCGCGTCGGCCTTTAGCCGGCATCGATTTCGCCAGTTTCTCGCGGTCTTCCGGCTTCAGGTTCTCGCTCCGCGAAACCTCCTGCAAATCCTTCATGGCCTGCCGCATTGCGGTGCGGTCGACCGTCTCGCCAGATTTCCTCTTCCCGCGTGCGCCGTCCAGCACCTTAATCGCGGAGTCGTACTTTGCCCGTTCCTGTTCGTTCAGGCTGCCGTTGCGAACCGCGGAATCCAGATCGGCGCGCATCGCCTTCTGGCCGCCGCCTTTTTTCTGGGAGAACGCCGGAGTCAAGACGAGAGCGAGCATCAAGCAAGCAGATAAAAATAATCGTTTCATGCTTATCAGAACCCGATTTCCGCCCGCAGGTTGCGGTAGCTTTGTAACGATGTCTTCCGCGCATATCGAAATGAACGCCGCCCTCAGCGACTACCTCCGCGAGGTCTCCCTTCGTGACCATCCTCTGCTCGCCCAGCTCCGGGCTGAAACCGCCGCCCTGCCTCGCGCGGTCATGCAGATCACCCCGGAACAGGGGCAGTTCATGCAGTTGCTGCTGCGGATAATCGGAGCCCGTCGCACGATCGAGATTGGCGTCTTCACCGGCTATAGCGCCCTCTGCACCGCGCTCGCCCTGCCGCCCGACGGCCAAGTAATCGCCTGCGATGTCAGTGAAGAATGGACCGCCATTGGTCGCCGATATTGGCTCGAAGCCGGGGTTGCCGGTAAGGTCGACCTGCGCCTCGGCCCCGCTGTCGAGACCCTCGACAAACTCCTCGCCGAAGGTCAGGCCGACCAGTTCGATTTCGCGTTCATTGACGCCGACAAAAACAACTATGACGCCTACTACGAGCGCTGTCTCCAACTCGTTCGCCCCGGTGGCCTCATCGCCGTCGACAACGTCCTCTGGCATGGCGATGTCATCGATCCCGCGAAGCAAGACCCGGACACTCTTGCCATTCGAGCGTTAAACCGCAAGCTGCACGCCGATCCCCGGATCGAGCTTTCCATGCTGCCGATCGGGGACGGGCTTACCGTCGCCCGAAGACTTCTCTGAGCACGGACGTCACCCGCGCGGCCGGGTTCTTTCGCATCTTCGTTTCTTCCTGGGCGACCATGTAGAACAGGCCGTCGAGGGCTTTCCCCACCACGTAGTCTTCGATGTTCACTACGTTTTTGCTGGCGAACGGAAGCTTTTGGTACCTGCCAATCAGATCGTTGAACTGCTTCGTCGCGCCCGTCTGTCCCATCGCGTCCACCACTGGCGGCCGGAAGGCAAATGCCAACGGCTCTTGCGTCTTGTTCTTGAAGAAGTCCGTGATGGCCGTATCGCCGCCGGCGAGCAGCCCCCGCGCGTCGTTGAAGTTAAATGTCCTAATCGCATCGGCAAAGATCGGCTTGGCTAGGGGCGCGGCCTGTTCCGCCGCCCGGTTCATCGCCATCACAAACTTGTCGACCTTCCCGCGCATCCCGATCATGGTCAGCCCATTCACGAGCGGCTTCAGCTTATCCGGCATCAGGATCTTAATCACTTCGTTTCGAAAATACCCATCGAGCCGACCGGTCAAGTCGACGGCTGTATTGAGCCCGATCGACAGGGCCTCTTTCAGGCCGAGACTGGTACGGTCGCTCTGCGCTGGCGCAACCCCGGCGGTCAAGATACAGAGAAACGAACGGCGATCAATTACCATATGAAGTCCTTCGCCTCTTTACGGCGCGCATAACTATCTAGAATATGCACGACCCGCAATCGTTTCACCTTGTCGCTGGATAGGGCACCGATGGGGATGTAGATGATCGAACGATTCAATCGGCTGGCCATGGAACGGAAAACGCTCCGCGGCGGTTTCGCCGCCACGTAAACCACATGGCGTTCCACCGAGTAGTCGAGCGCGGCCATCAGCAGCGTCTCCGATTTGGACTCGGCGAAGGCGTAATCAGGGTCGCTCCAAACGTAGGCCATGCGCCGCGCCGGAAGCGTCATCAGAAAGCCTCCGTACTCAGCCCGGCCAATCCCCGGGCCGACCACATGCTCCGCCGGGTTTGTGGCGTAAAACGCCATGTCGGACTCATTCTGATGCTCGCCCTGCCACGTCGCCAAGTAGGTGTACTTATCGTCCAGGTCCTCCTCGAAGATCACGCAGAGCGCCCCCACCTCGCCGTTGATCCGGTTGCCCTCGCGGACGAAAATCTTGCGCTTGTGCCAGTTCCGTAGCGTCTCTCGCAGGTCCACGCCGTCGAGAAGCGAGGTCGTAAACTCCTGCACGCGCATCCGGTCTTCACTCAACAGGCGCCGCGCTTTGTCCTTCAGCACGCGACCGTAGTTTTCGATCTCAAGATCCTCCGGCGGATAGCTGCAAATCGATTCGCCGTCCAAATTATGCTTCCAGTCGCCGGGTTCCTTTTCCTTCTTCCGCTGTTTCAGGCCTCGGGGCATCAGCCTCTGCTTGGGCCTCGGCAACCGCCGCCGCAGCCGAATCTTCTTTGTGTTCAGCCAGACGTCGTCGGCCTGGATCCGCATCGTCTCCATGTCGGGCGCGATCTGTTGCGCGGCGTACTTGTTGGCGAGTTCCCAAACCTCCCAACCGTAGTTGTCGTCGACGATAGAACGTGCCGCCAGCGTCACATCGAACAGCCCGGCGACAAGATCGTTCGCGGTTCGCGCCAAGTTCCGCGTGTACTTTGCCAGCAACCGCCGTTGCCAATGGGTCACGGTATCCCCGGTGCTCTTGTGATAGGCCGCCTCGGCCTCGCGCAGGAGGTCGAAATTGGCCCTCTGCCGGTCGATCAAGGCGTCATCCTTGCGGGCGATCCGCCAGAGTTCGTAACGTTGCTGCAAGTACGGCATCTCCGTCGTGATCTCGGCGAGACACTCGGGGTCAGGGTTCACCAACCGCACGCGCGACGCCTTCACCCGTTTGGCGGGCTCTTCCTGAGGGATCTGCATGGCATCCAGCAGGGGGTCGAGCAGATTGAACGAAACTACAATCAACGTCGCCGCGAAGGGATCCGCGCCTTGCAGTCGCCACGCCGTGCCAGCCGCATGGGCTTCCAAATCTTCGTGTCGCGGCGGAGGATTCAGGCGATAAGCCTCCGTGTATTTTTCAAGGCCGATGCGGCGGAGCGCGTAGGGGTCCGGGTAGCTGGCCGGGACATGGGGCCGGTCCTGCAAACTCGGTTCGATCAACAGCACCTCAGCTCCGATCTCGCGTGCCGTGCGAACCGCTTCCACGAACGGGTCGCAGGGTTCCACCGGCACGTAGACGAACGAATCATCCTCGAATTCGAGCCCGTCCGGGGTGGGATACATCAGGGCGGAAAACTGGGGCAGCCGGTCAATCGCCCGCAGGTAAAACTCTTCACACGTATGCGGCAACTCCACGGCGACTACCTTCGGAAGCTCGGTCAGAATCGTCTGCCGGACTTCGATGGCAAACTCCATCCGGCCCGGCACCACCGGGAAATAGCGCCATGCCCCGCGCCGCAGGCTGCCGGCGTCGTCAGTCCCGGGGAACATACCGCAGGGCCTCTTCGCCTAGCGTTTCGAGAATGGCCGTTCGCATGGCGTCGCCGGCCATCGCGGAGTCTTTGGCCATATGCTTCAGCTTGCACGTGTACCGGGCGATGTTGATGCCGTCGCGGGCGGAATAGCGTTCGTCAGCCGCGTGGGCGTGTTGGAGAAATTCGGTGACGTATTCCAGAATGCTGTCGTCGGCAAACGGCAGGTTCTCGCGCAGAATCGCCAACTCTTCGTCGTAGTTCGGGAAGTCGATCAGAATCTGCGGCTGTAATCGCGAGTGAATATACTCCGGCAGGTCGAACGTGGAACTGTCGTCGTTCATCGTCGAAACGATGCGGAACAACGGGTGGGCCTTGATCTTAATCCCTGCGATGATCGACTCGACATAACGCCGATTGTCCAGCAACGGGGCCAACGACGCCCAGGACTTTTCGCTCATCCGATTGCCCTCGTCCAGAATGCAGACGCCGCCCCGGATCATGGCCGTCACAAGCGCCGAAGCGACATAACGGAGTTGCCCCTCGCCTTCGATCACGGGGGTCACCAATAGGTCCTCAGGACGCGTATCCGAGGTCGCCTGCATGATGTAGACCTCGCGGCCCAATCGCTTGGCGGCGGCGTAAGCCAGCGTCGTCTTGCCCACGCCGGGCTTGCCCACCAGACGTGGGCTCATCGGCAGGTCGCGTTCATCAATCACCAGCCAAGCGGCCAGCAGTTGGCGCAGAACTTCATCCTGCCCCACCCATTCAATACTCAGTTCATCGGGGTGCGCCAAGTGCAGGCGGACCCCATCCAATTCAACGACCATCTGGTCATTGTCGCAGTAATAGTGTCGCAGTAAAAGTGTCGCAGTAAACTAGGAACTTGTTGTTCCGCGCTCTCTTCTTCTGCTTCGTGTTGCCCGCCACAGCCTGGGCTGACGTTGAGCTGCACCTTACGTTTCGCATGCTCGAAAAGGTCGTCAGCGAGCAAGTGTTTACGGCGGAAGGACGAAAGTACGTCCGTGGCTCAAAAACAGATCGGTGCACTTTCGCCTACCTTGAAGCACCGCGGATCGGTGAAACCGGCGGCCGAATGATTGTCCGGGCCCGCTTCACCGGCCGCTCGGCGATGGACTTCCTCGGTCGATGCGTCGGCATGGGGGAGTCGTTCGACGTCATCATTCTGGCTACGCCCTATGTCGATAAAACGCGGCTCCGGTTAAAGGATGTCGTCGTCGAACCGGCCGATGGCCGCCGCACCCTTTACTCGCGCCGCGTCTGCGATGGCCTCTCGGCCGAACTACCCCGGCAGATGCTGTTCGATATCGCGCCCGAGGCCAAACGGATTCTCGAAGCGCCCACGCCGAATTTCCCGTTCGAACGCACGCTGACCGAGTTTCAAGTTCCCTGGGTAACCGTGACGCCGGAAGCGGTCGTCGTCGCGCTCTCGTTTCGCCTGCGCGTGCAGTAACTACTCGTAACGCAGCGCTTCCACCGGGTCGAGCCGCGAGGCTTTGAACGCCGGCCATACGCCGAAAAACAACCCAATTCCTACGCTGACCCCGAAGCCAATCCCGATCGCCCAAATCGGCACTACGCTGGGCAGCGCGGGCACCAGCTTGCCAATCAGCAGCGTTACCAGAACCGAAATAATGATCCCCAGTAGCCCCCCGATGCCGGTCAAGGTAACCGCCTCGGTCAAGAACT
>JANODS010000976.1:0-2979 GCA_031412835.1 Acidobacteriota bacterium
AAAACCCTCTGAGCCTACGACCGCATCCGCGTCATCATGTATAGGCCCGCCAGCAGGAAAATCGCGTCCGGGCTCCACGCCGCCACTGCCGCCGGTAGCTGGTTCAAGTTCCCAATCTGTACGAACAGCTCGCTCACCGAGAAGTAGGCAATCGCAATCCCAAAGCTCGCCCCCACGCTTGCCATCGCGCCGCGCCGTCCCCCCATGAAGCTGAATGGGATCGCAATTACCGCCAGAATAAAGGCGAAAAATGGTACCGCGAACTTCCGGTGATACTGCACCTGCAGTCGAATCGTATCGAATCCGCTCTGCCGCAGGTCCTGGATGTAGGCGTCCAGTTGCTGGAAGTTCATCTGCTTGTACTGCTTCTCTTCGATCAGGAAATAGTCCGGCTGCTCATCGATTTCGGGAAACGTTTTCACCTGAAACGCCTCAAACTTCTTGATCCGAATCTCGTCCATATCGCGCACCCAGCCGTTCTGAAACACCCAGGTCGAAACCCCTGCTTCCCAGTGCGCGCGCTCGGCCGAGATATGCCGCTTCAGACGAAACGTCTTCGGGTCCAGCTCATAGATATGAACTCCCACCATCACCATCTCCGCTGGCTCAAAATGCTTGTAGTAGTAAATGCGGGATTGCTTGCCAAAGATCCACTTCCGATCCGGCTGTAAGTAGGTCTGCGGAGCCTTCCCCTTGATCTCCGCGCGAATGCCATCCTGCACCAAGTTCGCGTCCGGAACCACGTAGTAATCAAAAGCAAACAACGCCCCGCTCAGTAATATGCCCGCCAACAGAATCGGAACGGACAACCGAAACAAACTCACGCCCGACGCCTTAAACGCCGTCACCTCGTTCTGCTTAGACATCACGCTGAACGTGATCAGAACCGCCACCAGCACCGACAACGGCGACGAATCATAGATCAGTTTCGGAGACAGGAAGAGGTGATACCGCAGCGACTTCTCCATCGGGATCTGGTGCCGGATCACATCGCTCAAGAGCTCGAAAAACGTGAACACCTGGGTCAGCAAAACAAAGCTGACCAGCCAGACGAAAAAGTAGAACAAGAACTCGCTCAATACATAGGTGTCAATCAACTGCGGCATCAATCGAATACTTTTTCGCGGAGCCCGCCGCGCCAAAAACTCGCGCTTTTCGCGGTAGTGCTCCGCCATCCCGCTGAACGTCTCGAGTAACATTCCCCTGATCGCCCCAATTAAGTCGCGATCCCCTGGATACTCCAGCCGGACCAGTAGCGTCAGCCCTACGACCGCGAATAGAACGTTCGGAGCCCAGGCCGCCATCACGGGCGAAAGCGTCCCTTGCTTGGCCAGCCCGATCAGACTCACCTGCGCCATGTAATAGAGAAAGGCCAGAAATACCGTCATCACAAACGCGCCCGACTTACCCGACTTGCGCGACGAAACCCCCAATGGAATTCCTACCAGCGCAAGTAACAAGCAGGCGAAGGGCAGCGACAGCCGACGCTGCAATTCAATATTGGCCTCACGAGATTTCTTCGCCTCAATCATCAGCGGGCCCGTCTCCATATCCGAATACGCTTTCGCCTGCTTCTCCGTTGGCTTTTGCGCTTCGAGTAACTGGTCCATCAAAGGGAATGCGGTGTTGAAGTATTGACCGTCTTGCTTGCCCACTTCGTGGTTGCTCCCGCCCGTCATTCTCAGTTGAATGCGGTTGTGCGCCGAGTCGGGAACGGCGATCGCCTCCGACGAAATCGTGATACGCGGGGCATCCCCGGCTGCTTCCTGAGTGCTCCGCTTCCGTTGATCCGGCGGGGTCATGTCCGCGATAAACACGTTGCGCCATCGAGCCACCGGACCCGGGATCACGTCGCCGATGTAGATGGTCTTATTCGGGAACTGCTCGGCGAAAACCCGCGGCTGAATTTCCGCTGTCATCTGGTCCGCCAGAATCCGGTTGAACACCGCTACCGTCTCCCGAATCGAAAACGGCGTGAGGTATAGGGAGCAGACCCCGGTCAAAAGCGTCCCCAGCACCGCGAAGGTCATTACCGGGCCTAGGACGCGCCTTCCCGGCACTCCGGCGGCGCGCATGGCGATAATCTCCCCGTCCGAGGACATGCGGCTCAGCCCGATCAGAACCCCCACCAGCAGCCCCACCGGAACCGACATCATCAACGTGAACGGGAGCGCCAACAGAAAGATGTAGCCGACCGTTGCCGCGCTCGCCGATCCCCTCACAAGTTGCTCCGACAGCAAGCTGATTCGCTGTAGGAACAAGACGAAACTAAACAACAACGTGCCCAATCCGGCACCGGCAAGAATCTCGCGAAATATTGAACGGCTCAGCAGACCCATAACGCCGAACTAGTCACCGGTTTCAATCGGCGGCGGGGGCACGACCGGCGCACTCGGGCGCTCTTCCTGAGGACGGTCCATGTCGACCTCATCGAACAAAAGCGACGGGCTGACCACGGTTACTCCCGTCACAAACCCGCCTGCGCCCATGAGCGCCAACGGGTAACCATTCACGAGTAAGTCGAAGCGATGGGTCTCGGTGCTGGCCGCCAAAATGTCACGCAGCGCTCGCACCGCCAGTCCCCGGATCCGCATTCCCCGGATCAACTCCTCTCGACCGTCTGGATAAACCTTGTAAGTGGCCAAAGGAAGGGCGACCGGGCGATTCCCGCCCCCGGCCTGCAGCATGGAAGCCAATCGCCGAAATTCGCTCACACTGGCCGAACTGGGGAAGTCCAGCTTTCGTACGATGATCCCATAAGCCTTGTTCCGCTGCTTTACCGTCTCCAATAGCTTAGCCTTAAGCTGCGCCAGCGGGACACTTTCACTTGCTTTGATGATCAGGTTGCTGATCAGCGCCGAGCTAGCGCCGAACGATCCAGGTAAGCGAGCCCGTCCGTTGGAACCCTCAAACCCTCGCACCGGCTGCCGCGTCAAAAGGAAATTCTTCAGTGTCCCTTTGCTTACAATCGGCAGCACT
>JANODS010000977.1:0-7801 GCA_031412835.1 Acidobacteriota bacterium
TAGGGATTCTTGCGGTCGATTTCGAAATCGCGCTGGGGAATTTCGTAGCGGTCCTTGGACCAAGTTCGGCCGTGGTCGTCGGTGTATTTGAAGACAAAGTGGCCCAGGCTGTCGACGCGACGGTTGAAGCCGTCTTTGTAAGTGGGCTTGTCGGCGATTACTTGGCGGATGTTATCGGTGTTGTGGTTATAGAAAACATAGACGCGGCCGGAGTTAGCTTTCAGCATGACGGCGTAAGAAGCTTCTGGGCCGTCGTTGGGTTCGATGTCGACGGCTTTTTGCCAGCTCTTGCCTTGGTCGGTGCTGCGGAGGCTGACGACGTGTTGGCCCCCGGCACCTTCGGCACCGGGACCGGTGGTGATGACGCAGAGCCAAGCACCATCGTTCGTTTTGACGATATAGGGTTGGTCGGCGTAGAACTCGTCGGGGATGACGGTGCCGGTGACGATGTTCCGGGGGTCTTGCACTTGCGCCAGGACGAGGGCGGCGACGGAGACGAACAGGAGAGAGGGGCGCATGGACTGTTTCATCAAAAAATGAGTTTCAGGACGACGAAGATGCGGCGTTCTTCCTGGCCGGTTTGGGTGCTGGTGACTTGGCCGAAAAGAGTATTGGCCGGAGCGGTGTTGGGCGGGTTGAAGTTGGGGGTGTTGGTGGCGCCTTCGGCCTCGCCGCGCAACTGGAGCTTGATGCCTTCGTTGATCTGAAAATTCTTTTGCACGGACATGTCCCAGACGTTGATGCCGTCGCCGCGGACGTTGGCGAGGCGCAGGGGGAAGGCGCGGAGGTTTTGGTCGAGTTGGAAGGCGGCGCGGCGCTCAAAGCCGACGGTCTTGAACCACTGCTGGACGGTGGGCTTAGAGACTTCCATTTGCTGGTAGGTGCCGGAGTAGGCGACGTTGCCGAAGTTGATGGGAGGGCCCGTTTGGCCTTGATAAATGGCCTGAATCTGCCAGCCGCCGACCCAGCGGTTCCGCTTGAAGAACGGCAGTTCGTACATGCCGGCGAAGGTGATGCGGTGGGTGCGGTCGAGGTCGGAGATGATGTGGGCGGGTTGGGCGTCGCCCTGGTTGAGATATTCGGCGGCTTCCATGGCTTTGGACCAAGTGTAATTGGTTTGGACCATGAAGCCTTGGCCGAAGCGGCGTTCGAAGCGGGCGGTGAGCGCATGGTACCAGGCCGAGCCGGATGGGAGCCCGGTGATGAGAGCGCCGAAGTGGGGATAGGGACGCAAGAGTTGGTTGCGGGTGGTGTTGGCGTTCGTGAAGAATGCCGTGCCGCGGAAGGCTTCGATATTGCGGAAGGGATTGGGGACGGCGGCGGTGAGGAAGTTGATGCGATCGTTGTCGCGGGTCGGGGAGGTGCTGAGGTACTGGAGAGGCAGGGCGTTGAAGTCGGTATTGACGCGGAGGCGGGTGGCGCGGTTGCCTTGATAGCCGAGTTCGATGACGCTGCGGGCGAAGGGGGAAAGCTGCAGGTTGTAGCTCCACCGTTGGGTGTAGGGTCGGCGGCCTTCGGCGGCGAAAAAGCCGGGGGCGCGACCGAGGAAAGTGGAGAGGCCTTGGGAGGCCCCTTCGGGCTGGTCTACGCCGCCGGGGAAGGGGTTCGAGAGGGTTGCGGCGTAGGTGCGACCGTTGTCGTTGGACGATACGATGTTGGTGCGGCGGTTGAAGCCGGGCTGGGAGACGTCGGTGAAGTCGGCGCCGATGAGGCCGTAGTAGATGCCGTAGCCGGCGCGCATGACGGTTCGGGGGGTCATATTCCAGGCGAAGCCGAGGCGGGGCATGAACGTATTGTAGGAGGCGGGGCGCAGTTGGCGGGGAACGCCGTTTTTGCCGACGAAGGTGAGGCCGCCGAGAGTGCGGAAGTTGGCGGGGGCGATTTGATCGATGGGCGCGGCGGCGTAGTTTAGGCGGGCTTGGGCTTGGATGGGGTTGGGCGTGACGAAATCGAAGTCGGCGGAGTTGCGGTCGAAACGTTCGGAGATTTGGCCTTCGTATTCCCAGCGAAGGCCGGCATTGATGGTGAAGGTTTTGGCGATGCGCCAATCGTCCTGGACGAAGACCGAATGGAAGGGGCTGGACTCGGCGCGCGAGTCGTTGATATCGATGCCGCCGGCGGTGGGGATGCCGTAGAGGAGGCTGGCGAAATTTTGACCGGAGCCGGGGGAGCCGGGGGCATTATCGAGGGGCCCACGGTTGAAGGTGTCGCCGAAATTGAGGGCGGGGCTGACGTTGCCGTAGGTGGTGGAGTTGTCGTACGTGAGGCGGCCATCGAAGCCGAAGCGGGTGCTGTGTTTGCCGTGGGTCCAGTTGAGGACGCTGAGGAGGGAGTGGGTGTAATAGCGCTGGTCGAAGCCGCCATCGTTGCCGAGCGGGAGCATGCCATTGACTGTGACGAGAGGGAAGGTGACGCCGCGGGGATCGAGGCGGCTGGTTAGGCTGGAGGGGAAGCCGAATTCGGTGAGATCGCGGCCTTGATTGACGAAGGCCTGTTTCTCGCTGAACCAAGTGTAGCCATAGCGGACGTCGAGGGTAAGGCTAGCACTGAGGGTGGCAACGGTATCGAGCGCTACACCTTTATAGGGGCGTTGGCGGAGTCGTCCGCGGACGTCGCTGCCGGGGACGAACTTGTCGAAGCTTCCATTGAATGTGGATTGGGCATAGCGACCGAAGGTGCGCCAGCGATCATTCCAGTTGTGGTCAATGCGGATGATGGGCTGGTAGAGGTCCTGCTTGTCGGGCCGGGCGAAGACGTAGTTGTTGGTGAAGTCGGCGGTGCCGGCGGCGTTGGGGAGGGGGAAGTATTTGATGTAGCGCTGGGCATCGGGGGAGATGCGGCTGGCGGGGAGGATGTTGTTGGGCACGGGCTGGCGGCGGAAGCGCGCGCCTTCGACGGTGGTGGAGAAGGGGTCGTAGATTTGATAGGAGCTGCCGACGGCGAGCAAGGCGGAGAAGTCGCCGCGGCGCATGGCCTCGGTGGGAACGGTGACGGGGCCAGCCACGGTGCGGAGGCGGTTGTGAGCTTGGTAGCCAAACATCCAGAAGGTGCGGTTGCGACCGTCGTAGAGCTTGGGGATATAGACGGGTCCACCGACGGCGGCGGACTGTCGCTGCCAACGGGTGAAGGGAGTATTGTCCTTGATTTTCTTGGGGGTGATGGGTCCGGTGGTGGGGTCGAAGATGAAGCCGTTCGTGAAGAAGTTGCGGGTCATCATGGGGCCGCTGGCGACGGAGAAACCGAGCGCGCCGTGAACGGCGTTGCCGCCGGACTTGAGAGAGACGTTGATCTGTCCGCCGGAGGTGTGGCCGACGGCGGCGTCAAAACTGGAGGTGTCGATTCGGACTTCTTCGACCATGTCGGCGGGGGGTACGAAGGCGGTTTTTCCGCCGTAGGCGTTGTTGGAGACGCCGTCGATGTTGTAATCGACTCCCCCGAGGCCGGACCCGCCGACGCGCACGGCGCTGGACTGGTCGACGTTCCAAGGGCCATCGAAGGGTAGGGCCGAGAGGGTGGTGCCGGGGGCGAGGGAGTAGAGCCACGCGATGGAGCCGGAGCGGATGGGCATGTTGGCGAGGATCTTCTGGTCGATGACTTGGCCGACGGTGGCGTTGGAGGTTTCGAGGACGGGGGTTTCGGCGGTGACTTGAATGCGTTCGGTGGAAGCGCCGGGTTCGAGGGTGACGTCGACGCGCAGGCGGTCTCCGATGCGGAGTTCGATCATGCGGGTGAAGCCTTTGAAGCCGGTGAAATCGACGGTGATGGTGTACTCGCCGGTGGGCAGATAGCTGGCCTCGTAGACGCCGACAGGATTGGTGGAGAGGCGGGTGTTGACGCCGGTGCGGGTGTGTTTGAGGACGACAGGGACGCTGGGGATAATGCCGCCGGAGGAGTCCGTGACGGTGCCGCTGAGGAAGCCGCGGGGATCCTGGGCGGAGAGTGCGAGAGTGAGCACGAGAGACGCGAGGGTGGCCCTGAGCATGGCGGCTGGAAGTTTATCGCAGATTTGTGTGGAACGGTTGATTGAAAGAGCGGGGTTGTAGTAGTCTAAGCGATCTGTCCAGAGCGACCTCATTCATTTCGGAACCCGAACGGTCGTCCGTCGCTAGCCCGTTGATCGCGCTTCGCGCGTATGAGAAAGTGATTTTGCTGTTCTTCTGTTTGGTGGCGGCGGTGAGTTGGCGATGGACGTTGCCGATGGACGTGCAACTGCGCTTTATGGCGATGCCTCCGCTGATTTTGGTGTTGTGGGCGGTGGAGAAGGCGAACTCGAGGCCGTGGACACGCGTGGCGCGGGAGATTTTGGCGTTAGGGCTGATTGTGCCGGCGTACTGGTCGCTGGGACTCTTGTCGACAGCGCGGTTCTCAACTTGGCAGCCGATCTGGGTGGTTTGGGATAGGGTGCTGCTATACGACTTGGGCGTGAAAGCCGGCGTGGAACAGTTCGGCGCGGTGGTGCCCTTTGTTTTGGAGTTGGTATACCTGTTGCTCTATGCGTTTCCACCGACGGCGTTGCTGACACTTAACTTGATCGATGAGCGGAGCCGGATTGGGCGGTACCTGTTCATCCTGTTTTTGGGGACTTTTACGGCGTATTTGCTGCTGCCGGTGTGGCCGGTGTCTTCGCCTCGGTTGGCTTATCCGGGGGCGGACTTGCCGACGTTTGAGAGCTTTCCGCGGAACATCAATGTTTGGGTACTGGACCACCTGGACATTCTGACGAGCGTGTTTCCGAGCGGGCACGTGGCGGTGGCGATGTCGAATGCGTTCGGGCTTTTAGTGGCGGTGCCTGGCCGGAGGAGGATTTGGGGGGCGGCGTTTGGGGTGGCGGGGATTGTTTACGCGGCGACGATTTACGGGCGGTACCACTATGCGATGGACGGACTTTCGAGCATCGTGATTGCGATCGTGGCTTGGCGGGTGGGTGCGTGGTTCGACGCGCGCGGCATGCTTTCGTAGTAGGTTTGTAGGCGGGAGTTTTTTGATGAACCGATTGCCGTTTCTCTTTCTTTCGCTGGGCTTGGCCTGTGCGCAGACCCTGCCCGTTCAACTGGTCAACGACTGGGCGAAATTGCCTCCGGGGGTGAACTTTGGGGAAACCTCCGGGGTGGCGGTGGATAAGGAAGACAACGTGTGGGTGTTTCATCGGGGTAAATCGCCGGTGATGAAGTTTGACCGGACGGGGAAGTTACTCGCTTCGTGGCCGGACGCGCCGATTAAGTCATCGCACGGAATTAAAATTGACCCGGAGGGCAACGTTTGGACGGTGGACGTGGTGGGGCATTCGGTGAAGAAGTTTTCGAACACGGGGCGACTGCTGATGCAGATTGGGAACCCGGGCGGAGCGCCGGGGACGAATTCGACGAAGGACTCGTTCAATCGGCCGACGGGGATTGCGTTCCTGCCGAACGGGGACTTCTTTGTTTCAGATGGGTATGAGAATTCGCGGGTGATGAAGTTCAACAAAGACGGCGAGTTCATGATGCAGATTGGCGGGGTAAGGGGGAAGGGTCCGGGCGAGTTCGACATCGCGCACGACGTGGCATTGGATGAGAAGGGGCGGATTTACGTGGCGGATCGGGAGAACTACCGAGTGCAGATTTTTGATCCGGCGGGGAAGCTGGTGCAGACTTGGGATAAGATCGGGTCTCCTTGGGGGCTGGCTTATAGCGCGAAGGACGGGATGATGTTTGTTTGTGATGGTTACAACAATCGGATTGTGAAGGTGAACCAGGAAGGGCAGGTGGTGGGTTCTTACGGTAAGTACGGGAAGATCCCGGGGCGGTTCGATTTCGTCCATCATATGGCAATCGATTCGAAAGGAGCAATTTACGCGGCGGAGATCAAGAATTGGCGGGTGCAGAAGTTCGCTTGGCAGAACTAGCCGCGAAGTAGTATTGTGTCGGGCATGGATCGACGCAATTTTCTTGAGCAGACGGCTGGGTTGGCGCTGGCGAGCACGGCCGCCGCGGGGGCCGCACCGGGGAAGGTTCGGACCGGGATGCTAGGCACCGGGCATAGCCACTTCAGCGGCAAGCTGAAGGCGATGATGGATTCGCCGCTTTTTGAGATTGCCGGGGTGGTGGCGGAGACGGCGGAAGCTCGAGCGAAGCTGGAGAAGAATCCGGCCTATGGGGGCCTTCGGTGGATGACTGAGGCCGAGATGTTGGGCGATGCTTCGATCCAATTGATCGTGGTGGAGTGCCGGGCTTGGGAGGCGCTGCCGTGGGGGAAGAAGGTGATTGCGGCGGGCAAGCATCTGCATTTGGAGAAGCCGCCCGGCAATGAGTACAAGCCGTTTCGGGAGTTAGTGGAAGAGGCGCGGCGGAAGAATCTGCGGTTGCAGACGGGATATTTGTGGCGGTGGCATGAGGGGCTGAACGCGGCGATTGAAGCCGCGAAGAAGGGCTGGCTGGGGGAGGTTTTCATGGTGCGGGGAACGATGAGTTCCGACCGGGGGGCGGAGGAGCGGGCGATAGAGGCGCACTACAAAGGCGGAGGATTGTTTGAGCTGAGCGGGCACGTGATCGACCGGGTGATCGAGATATTGGGGCGCCCGAAGGCCGTGAAGAGTTGGCTGCGCCATGATACAGGAACGCCGGACAAGTTGGCCGATAACAACATGGCGGTGTTTGAGTTTGACCGCGCGCTGGCGGTGGTGACGCAGGCGGCGAAGATGGCGGGTGCGGGCGATCATCGGTCGTTTGAGGTGCTGGGGACGGACGGGAGTTTTGTGATTCATCCGGAGCGCAATCCGCCGACAATGCGGGTGCATATGCGGAAGGCGCAAGGGCCGTACAAGGCGGGTTGGCAGGAGATCACGCTGCCGCCGCAACCGCGGTTCGTGGCGGACTTTGCGGAGCTGGGGCGGAGTATTCAGAGCGGGCAGCCGCTGCGGCATTCCTACGATCACGAACTGTTGTTGCAAGAGACTTTGCTGCGGGCTTCAGGAGAAATGGCATGAGCGAAATGACGAGAAGAACGGCGCTTGGGGCGTCGATTGCGGCGAGCTTGGTGCGAGGGACGGCGCAGAATTCAGCGTTGCGTGTGGGCGTGCTCGGGACGGGCAACCGGGGCACCTTTGTCGCGACGATGATGGCGAAGCATACGCCGGCGAAGGTGGTGGCGGTGTGCGACCTTTTCCCGGAGAAGATGGAGGCGGCGAAGAAGTCGCTCGGTGAGCCGGATGCGCGGATGTACACGGATTTCCAGAAGATGCTGGCGAGTGACATCGACGCGATTTTGATTGCGACGCCGGTGTTTCTGCACGCCGATCATTTCGAGGCGGCGCTGAAGGCAGGGAAGCACATTTACATTGAGAAGCCGGCGTCGATGGACGTGGCTGGGTGCAAGCGGATTATGAAAGCGGCGGACGCGGCGGACCGGAAGTTGAACATCACGTTTGGGTTTCAGCGGCGCTATTCGGAGTTGTATCTGAAGGCGAAGAAGCTGGCCGATTCAGGGGCGATTGGGCCGATCCATATGGGGTTTGCGCGGTTCATAAAGAGTGACGGGATGTTGGCGGCGGGGCCGCCGCCAGTCCCGCCGCGGAGCGAGCGCGACAAGATCGTACAGTGGGGCGAATGGAAGAGTTTGTCGGGCGATTTAATTGTTGAAAACAACGTTCATTCGATTGACGTTTTGAACTGGTTTTTGGGTGGGAGACCGGTGAGCGCAATTGGAGCTGGTGGGGCGACGACGCCGCGAAAGGGGGACATGCGGGATCACAATTTCGTCGCCTTTGAGTATCCGAAAGGGGTTCAAGGACAACTTTCCGGGGTGACCCTGGCGCCGCCGGGAT
>JANODS010000978.1:0-3481 GCA_031412835.1 Acidobacteriota bacterium
ATTGATCTAACGACACTTTGTGCCTATAAATAACTGTAGAGTACGAAGACCCTGAAACAAATGAAGCAGTCTACCTAAAACTGCCTAAAAAACACCTTAGTTCTTCGGTGCTACAACCGGGCCGCCACCCCTACTCGCTCGCACTAAATAGGCGGCGCCGGCCAACGCAAAACCTAGGCTCATCCACTGCGTCAGCGATAACCCTCCCTGTAAGCCTTGCTCATGATGTCGAACAAACTCAACGAAAAAGCGCACGGTGGAATACACGGTCAGGTACAGTCCGATCACCGTTCCGGGGCCATGAGGCCGCTTGGCCATCCGATAGAGTACCCAGAATAGAACAAACTCAGCCACCGCCTCGTAAAGCTGCGACGGGTGTAAGGGAATCCCTAAGGGTGTCCCGCTGATTTTCGCCGCGTCCGGATTCGTGTATCGCACCGCCCAAGGGCGCTCACAATAGGCGCCATAGCAGCAGCCTGCCGCAAAACACCCAATCCGCCCCACCGCGTGCCCCAAGGCGAGCCCCGGGGCGAACAGGTCGGCGATTGGCAAAAACGCCATCTTCTCGCGGCGAACGTACCACCAAGCCACCAGGATTGCTGTGACCAACCCACCCTGGAATACGCCCGCCGCTTGGAGGGTCGCCAAGGAAAAAATCTCTTCCGGTCGCTGGGCGTAGTAGCCCCAGTCGAAAGCGAACATCGCCAATTTCGCGCCGAGCATTCCGGCGAACACGACGTACAACACCAAATTTGTGATCTTCTCGGGATCCAGTTTGTGTAGGCGCGCCAAACGGGTCGTTACGATCAGGCCCAAGAGTACGCCGCTGGCCACCATCACACCATACGTTGGCAGGAAAAAATCGCCGGCCGAAAACAGTTTAGGCAGCATGCTTTTCCCCCCGATCTCGCCAGATATCCAGTAGCAGCAAACCGGCCCCAATGCAGATGGCACTGTCGGCCACATTGAATACTGGCCAGCTATACTCGCCGATGTAGACGAGTAAGAAATCCGTCACGTACCCGCGCAACACTCGATCCCACATGTTTCCCAGTGCACCACTCAAGACCAGCGCCAACGCCGCCCGAACCCAGTCCGACTGTCGGTCACCCGGGCGAAACGACATCGCCAGCATGCCAGCCACGACGAGGGTGATGACACCGGAAAAGCCGATCAGGACCACTCCACGGACCTGGTCGGAGGCATCATTCAACAAGCTGAATGCCGCCCCGCGGTTTTGCGCATGAACAATGCTGAAGAAGCCTGGAATAACGGCGTGTGTATCCCAGAAGCTAACCCGCGCCTCAATGAGCCGCTTGGTTCCCCAATCGAGGGCGAAGACCAGCGGCACAAGCGCGATGATAGCAATTCGGATCTTGGACATCATGCTAAGCCGTAAACATCTCCCGTACAGCCCCCGCGCACGGAGCGCAAACCGTCGGCAGTTCTGGATCCGCCCCGACGTTTGGCATGAACTTCCAACACCGCTCGCACTTAGTTCCGTCGGCCTTGCCGACTTCGACAACCATCGGCCCCGGTCCGCCGCGTACTAACTCGAC
This sequence comes from Acidobacteriota bacterium, assembly GCA_031412835.1. Lineage (GTDB taxonomy): Bacteria > Acidobacteriota > Terriglobia > Bryobacterales > Bryobacteraceae. The sequence continues at coordinate 1,560 of JANODS010000978.1, forward strand.
CTGGGAAACGATGAACAATCCCGGCAATTCGTCCTGGTGCGCCGCCAGCAAATTGTAAGTTGCCTCTTCGGCTGCGATCTTTACCTTCGCCTCAAGCGGCGCTCCGATCAGATTCGTCTGCCGCGCGGTCTCGAGCGGCTTGGTAACCTCGCCGCGGAGTGCCATCAACTTGTCCCAATCGGCCAGCGAACTCCGCTGCGCCGCTGGAATGCCCGCGGTCAACTCTTCCGGATTCGGCAGCAGCGCCAAGTGAACGCTCTCGGTTTTGCCGAGGCTTTTCCAGATTTCCTCGCACGTAAAGGCGAGGATGGGAGCCAGCAAGCGGATCAAAGAATCGGTCAAACGGTAAAGCGCGGTCTGCGCACTACGCCGGGCCCGCGACCTCGTCGCTGTCGTATAGAGCCGATCTTTTAAGACGTCAAAATAGACAGCGCTCAAGTCGGTCGAGCAGAAGGCATAGCAGGCTTGATAGATCCGATGAAAGGCGTATTCGTCGTACCAAGCGCGGCACTTCGAAACCAGTTCTTCGGCGCGCACAAGAATCCACTGATCGATCGGCTCCATCTCTTCGGTCGGCACGGCATCAGTTTGCGGATCGAACCCATGCAAATTCCCCAGCGCGTAACGGAACGTATTCCGGAACTTCCGATACGCCTCGGTCAGTCGCTGTAGGATTTCGTCTCCGAGCCGCACATCTTCCCAGAACTCAACCGAACTCACCCACAGGCGCAAAATGTCCGCCCCGGCCTGTTTGATGATCTTTTCCGGCTCGATCACGTTGCCCAGCGACTTCGACATCGCCCGGCCCTTTTCGTCCAGCGCCCACCCGTTGGTCAGGCAGCCGCGATACGGCGCATCGCCCTTGGTCCCAACACCAACGAGCAGAGAAGAGTGGAACCAACCTCGATACTGGTCTCCGCCCTCCAGGTACAGGTCGGCCGGCCATGGTAAATCGTAACGTTCGTTCAACACGGCCAAATGGCTGGAGCCGCTGTCGAACCAGACATCCAGAATGTCCTTTTCTTTGGAAAAATCGCTGGCTCCGCAACTCCCGCAAGCGTAGCCTTCGGGCAGCAGCTCCGCCGGAGTCTTTTCGTACCACAGGTCCGCCGAATGAATCTTGAACTGAGCCACGACTAGGTCGAGGACCGCCCGATCCTTCACCAACTCTCCGCAGGAGTTGCAGGTGAACGCGACGATGGGCACGCCCCAGGTTCGCTGCCGGGAGATACACCAATCCGGTCGGGCGGCGATCATGTTCGAGATTCGCTCTTCGCCCCATGTCGGCATCCACTTCACGCGCTTGATGGCGTCGAGCGCCTCTTGCCGCAGATTGTTCTTCTCCATGCCGATGAACCACTGTTCGGTCGCCCGGAAGATGGTGGGCTTATGGCAGCGCCAGCAATGAGGATAGGAGTGTTCAATCATCCGCCGTCCGGCCAAAGCGTCCACCGCCGTCAGCAGTTCCATCACCTTGGCATTGGCTTCCCAAACGGTGAGTCCGATGAGTTCTTCCGGCAAGTGGCCCGGCTCGGATTCGGTGTGATACAGGCGACCCGCCGCGTCCACCGGGCAATAGACGGCCAACCCATTCTGCAGGCCGACGATGTAGTCGTCCATGCCATGGCCGGGTGCGGTGTGCACGATGCCGGTGCCCTGTTCGAGCGTGACATGTTCGCCGAGTACGCCTTTGCTTTCGCGCTGGGCGAACGGGTGGGCGAACACGCTGCCATTCAACCGCGACCCCGGGAAGCGGGCGACCACCTTGTGGCTCTCCCACGCCAAATCCTTCGCGACCTGGGCGAGCAGGCCATCGGCCACGATCATCAAACCTTGCGGTGATTCCACAGCGGCATACTCGAGCCGTGGATGGAAGCACAGGCCGAGATTGGCCGGAATCGTCCACGGAGTGGTCGTCCAAA
>JANODS010000979.1:0-1319 GCA_031412835.1 Acidobacteriota bacterium
CGTCGTCATCGTCCCCGCCGTCGACTCCGTCCAGGAGTTCCGCCTCGAAACCAACTCCTACTCCGCCGAATTCGGCCGCTCCGGCGGCGGAGCCGTCAACATTGTGACTAAGTCCGGCACCAACCAACTCCACGGCTCCACTTACTACTACCACCAGAACACCGTCTTCAACGCCAATAGCTTCGCCAACAACCGCTGCGGCAACCCCCGCCCCATCGTCAAACGCAACCAATACGGACTCACCCTCGGCGGCCCCGTCCGCAAGAATAAAACCTTCTACTTCTTCAGCTTCGAAGGCCGCCGCGAACGCGATCCCATTCAAGGCCTCTTCACCGTCCCCACCGCCCTCGAACGCTCCGGCGACTTCTCCCAAACCCTCCGCCTCATCTCCGGCACGCCCACCCTTGTCCGCATCTTCGATCCGTCCACCACCCGCATCGTCAACGGCCGACCCTTCCGCGACGCCTTCCCCAATAACGTCGTCCCCGCCAATCGCCATAACCCCATCGCCCTCCGCGTCCTCACCGACTTCCCCGTCGCCAACCGCCCCGGCGTGCCCATCACAAACCTCCAAAACTACTTCTTCCGCGACCAGCAGAAGTACTCCCGAGACCTCTACAGCGGCCGCGTCGACCACTTCTTCAACGATCGCCACCGCCTCTTCTTCCGCCTCAACTCCCAATCCAACCTCCAGGACAACCCCGGCAAAATCGTCCAGTTCGCCGACACGACGTCCGTCAAGGATACCTTCGGTAACATCGGCCTCGACGACACCTACCAACTGACGCCCCGCCTCTCCAACGTCTTCCGCTACTCTTACACCCGCTTCCGCGCCAACCAATTCCCCCTCGCCACCATCGGCTTCGATCCCACCACCCTCGGCCTGCCCTCCTACATCCGGGACAACGCCAACGTCCTCTTTTACCCCAACTTCAACTTCGGCTTCACCGCCGTCGGCGGTCGCGCTTACAACAACCAACCCCGCGATACCCAAGGCGTCCAGAACCAACTCGTCTGGACCCGCGGCAAACACAACCTCCGCGCCGGCGGCGAATACCGCCTCTACCGCTTCTATCCCTTCCAGGTCTTCAACCCCGTCGGCAGTTACTCCTTTGGCGCTAACTTCACCCAGCAGGACCACCTCGCCGCCGCCAACCCCTCCCAAGGCTATCCCCTCGCCAGCTTCCTCCTCGGCACCGGCGATTTCAGCTACGAGCGCGTCCAAGCCCTCACCGCCTACCACCATTACCTCGGCGCGTACCTCCAGGACGATTGGCGCATAACTAGCCGTCTAACCCTCAACCTCGGCCTCCGCTGGG
>JANODS010000980.1:0-1205 GCA_031412835.1 Acidobacteriota bacterium
ATCCGAGCCCGCCCACACCTCCCCCTCCCGATCGTCGGCTCGCCGAACAGCGAGGGAGCAAACAGGCCGAGGGCTGCGAAAACTCGAAAAAGGGTCACGCTAGGTCACTCATCGGTAACCTAGCAGAATACCTTAAGTCAAATCGACGCCGGTCTGTTTCCACTGTCCGCTCCGGGCGCTCTCCAGCACGGCATCACATACCCGTTGGGTCTGCAACGCATTTCGGAAGCCAGGTTGGGTCGGCACCCCCGATTCAATCCCCATCACGAAGTCCGCAAGGGCATTCAAAAAGGTATGCTCATAACCAATGCAGGTACCAGGAACCCAGTAATGCTTCATATACGGATGCTCTGAATTCGTCGTATGGATCTTTCGCCAACCGGTCAAGTGGCTCTCCACTTTCTTCGCGCTACCCGGCTGTCGGTACTCGAAAAACTGAAGGTATTCCGGCTCCTCGAGGTCAAAGTAAACGCTTCCTTCCGCCCCGTTCATCTCGAACGTGTTGAAGTTCTTGCGTCCCCGCGCGTATCGGGTCGATTCGAACGTGCCGATCGATCCATTGGCAAACTCGGCCAGGAACATGCAAGCATCGTCGATGGTTACCGGCTGCACCTTGCCCGTTTCGACGTGCGTCCGCTCTTTCACGAACGTCTCCGTTTTGGCCACCACCTTAGTAATCGGGCCGTTCAGCCACATTGCCGTATCGATCGAATGCGCGAGTAGGTCACCCGTTACGCCCGACCCCGCCACGTCGGCGTCGAGCCGCCACAGGCCCGGCCCTCCCTGCGGTACGTCTTCGGCGATGGTCCAATCCTGCAGATAAGTCGCGCGGTAGTGATAGGTCTTACCGACGCGGCCCTCGTCCACAATCTGCTTGGCCAGCGCAATCGACGGTACCCGCCGATAATTGAACCAAACCATATTGGCGACACCAGCCTTCTCGACCGCGGCCACCATCTCCTCGCCTTCGGCCACCGTCATCGCCAGCGGTTTCTCGCAAACGATCATCTTACCGTTCGCCGCCGCCGCCAGGGCGATCTCTTTGTGGGTGTTATTCGGCGAGCCGATATCAATCAGATCAATATCCGGTGACTCGACTAACTTTCGCCAATCCGTCTCCACCCTTTCATAGCCCCAGTTATCGGCAAACGCCCGTGCTTTCTCCACATTGCGAGCACAGACCGCCTTCAAAACCGGGCGGTGTT
>JANODS010000981.1:0-6027 GCA_031412835.1 Acidobacteriota bacterium
TCGACTTCGGTGCCCGGCTCCTCCGCCACCAAGGTCTCCATCTCTTCGGTGCCGTCGAATCCACCGGCTCCGTCATCGTCGACGAGGGTGACGGACTTCTTCTGATGGGCTTCGCTCGTGCTGTATTTGAGCAGGGATCCGGAGTAGCGGGGGATGCCAAGGGTCTGGGGTTGGTGAAGATGACCGAGCGCGCCGTAGGTGTAGCCGTGGAAGGCGTTAACGCCGACCTGGCCGGCGGTGCCGACAGAGAGGGGCCGTTCGGATTCGGACTCGACGCCGCCAGCGACGAAGGCGTGAGCGATGGCGACGGCGGGGCCTTGGGCGGGGCGGAAGCGGTCGAGAAGGAAGGCGAGGGCAGAGTGGTGGTCCTGCCCGGTGTATTCGGGGAAGGAGCTGCGGACGCTGGCGGGCTCGGCGAAGGGGATGGCGACGAAGGTGGTGTCGGCGACGATGACGGAGCCGGTGGATTCGACGGCACCGAAGAGATGGAGACCTTGGTGGCGGAGGAGCCGGGCACCGAAGTCGAGGCGCTGTTGGCTATCGTGATTACCACCGATGGCGATGATGGGGACGCGGCAGCGGTCGGCGAGTTCGTGAAACGTGTCGTCCAATAGAGAAACGGCATCGGCGGGGGGAAAGGCGCGGTCGTAAAGATCGCCGGCGATGACGATGGCGTCGGGACGAGTTTCGACGGCGAGGTCGATGAGCTGGCGGAGGACGTGGGCCTGATCGTCGAGGAGGGAGTGGTTGCCGAGGACGCGTCCCAGGTGCCAGTCGGCGGTATGCAGAAAGCGCATGGAGTTGTTAGAGTAACGTGATCAAGGCCGCATGGACGAACGTCAATATTTTACCGAGAGCAACACCACGCGGCCGGCGAACCTTTATTGTCCGTTTTGCCGGACGAGCGGGGCGTACGAGCTACGCTATTTGCTGAGGAAAAAGCGGGATCGGTTGCCGGCGGGGGGTGACGAGCGGGATCGGGCGAAGTTTGCGAAGTCGCAGAGTTACCTGGTTTTGCTGGACGATAAAGTTCGGTGCGGGAACGCCCGGTGCCGGAAGACGTTTGAGATTACGGGCCTGAAGACGATGTCGTTTCTAGCGGAGTGAAGAATGCCGGAACTGATTGAGAAGCCGACGCGGGTGACCGCGGCGGGGAATAAGCCGAAGCTGATTGACGAGTACGTGGGGCGTGTGAACACGGGGACGGAGGGGCTGAGTATTGCCCATATGCGGTCGCCTGGGGGATGGGTGGAGCCCGGGCAGCGGCCGGAGTTTGATGAGTATACGGTGGTGCTGCGAGGGGCGGTGCAGGTGGAGTTTGAAGGGGGGCAGATGGTAGTGAGCGCTGGGCAGGGAGTGTTAACGCGGGCGGGAGAGTGGATTCGGTACAGCACTCCGGGGGAGGAAGGGGCGGAATATATCGCTGTTTGTCTGCCCGCGTTTGCGCCGGGGACAGTCAATCGCGATACCGAGTAGGGGAGGCGACTAGCTTTGCTGTGCTAAGCTGAAAAATTGGTTTGACGACCAAATATCCCCTACAGTTTTGGAGGCAGGGTTTTCGTGGCAGATGGAATGCGTCATATTTTTACTTCCGAGTCGGTAACGGAAGGTCATCCCGATAAGATGGCCGACCAGATTTCCGACGCCGTTTTGGATGCCGTTCTAACAGACGATCCGACGGGTCGAGTCGCGTGTGAGGTTCTGGTTACCACCGGCATTTGCCTGGTGGCGGGCGAGATCACGACAACGACCTACGTCGACGTGCCGAAGTTGGCCCGCGAGGTTATCGCCAGTATCGGTTTCACCGATGCGGCGATGGGCTTCGATGCCAAGACTTGCGGCGTGTTAAACGTGATCCAGGCGCAGAGCCCCGACATCGCCATGGGCGTGGATACCGGCGGTGCCGGCGACCAGGGCCTGATGTTCGGCTACGCTTGTACGGAAACGGAAGAGCTGATGCCGCTGCCGATCACCTTGTCGCACAAGCTGGCGCGTCGGTTGAGCGAATCGCGGAACTCGAAAGAGCTGTCGTGGTTGCGCCCGGACGGCAAGAGCCAGGTTTCAGTGGAGTATGTCAACGGGCAGCCTTCGCGCATTGATGCGGTGGTCGTTTCGACCCAGCACGATGATGCGGTGAGCACTGAAGAGCTGCGCGCCGAAGTGAAGAAGAAGATCATCGACGTGGTGATTCCGGCGAGCATGGTGGATTCAGCTACGAAGTACCACATCAACCCGACGGGCCGGTTCGTGATCGGCGGTCCACATGGCGATACGGGTTTGACGGGTCGGAAGATCATCGTTGACACGTACGGCGGCATGGGCCGTCATGGCGGCGGTGCGTTCTCTGGTAAAGATCCGACGAAGGTTGACCGCTCGGCTTGCTACATGGCTCGCTACGTGGCGAAGAATTTGGTTGCCGCTGGCCTTGCGACGCGCGTGGAAGTGCAGTTGGCCTACGCGATTGGCGTGGCGGAGCCGGTGTCGGTGAACGTGAACACCTTCGGCACGGGCGTTTTGGACGAAGAGAAGATCGTGGGCTTGATTCGCGCCCACTTCCCGCTGACTCCGAAGGGCATGATCGACCACCTCGATCTGCGCCGTCCGATTTATCGTGCGACTGCGGCGTTCGGCCATTTTGGCCGGAACGAATTCCCGTGGGAGTCCACTGCCAAAGCCTCCGATTTGCGGGCTGACGCTGGGCTCACCAGTTAGTTTCGTCTGAGGAATCCTATGGCCACGAACGCGGATCCGATTGTCGATTTCGACATCCTGGATCTCGGCTTGGCCGAGTCAGGGAAGCGGCGTATCGAGTGGGCGTTCCAATCGATGCCGGTGCTGCAAGCGATCCGCAAGCAGTTCATCAAGTCGCAACCCTTGGCTGGATTTCGAGTGGCGGCCTGTCTGCCGGTAGCTCCGGAGACGGCAAATTTGATGGTGACGTTACGAGACGGAGGCGCTCAGATTGTCTTGAGCGCCTCCGATTCGTTTGTGCGGCAGGACGATATAGTCGCGGCGTTGGCGAAGGACTACGGGATTGCCGTGGTGAGCGTAACGGACGCTCTAGCGACGGAGCCGCATTGGGCATTGGACCATGGCGGTTTGCTGTTGCGGGAGGCACCGGCGAGCCTGATGGGGGCGACGATGGATCGAGCGTCGTCATCGCGGGCATTTGCGTTTCCGGTGATCGCGGTGGACCAGGCGCAGACGTCGCATTTGTTTGATCATCGGTATGGGGCGGGGCAGTCTGTGATCGACGGCATCTTGCGAGCGACGAACTTGTTGCTGAGCGGGTTGACCGTGGTGGTGGCGGGGTACGGTTGGTGCGGGCGAGGGATCGCCACGCGGGTGCGGGGCATGGGGGCGAACGTGATCGTCACCGAAATTGACCCGATGCGGGCACTGGAAGCATTAATGGACGGACATCGGGTGATGTCGATGCCGGAGGCGGTGGCCTTGGGGCACCTCGTAATTACGGCTACTGGGAACAAGAACACGATTGGCCGCGACCATATCGACAAGGTGAAGAGCGGGGCGATTTTGGTGAATGCGGGGCACTCGCCGGTCGAGATCGACTTGGGCGCATTGGGCCGCATTGCATCGAGCCATCGACCGATTCGGGACTTGGTGGAAGAGTACGTTTTGCGGGACGGACGGCGGGTTTATGTATTGGCGCAGGGACAGCCGATTAACGCGGCGGCGGCTGGTGGACAGCCGGCGACGGTGCGGGATATCAGCTTGGCGAACCACGCGTTGGCGCTCGAATATTTGAGCAAGAATTACACGACTTTGCAGCATCGGGCGCATCCAGTGCCCGAGGAGATCGACCGTCAGGTGGCGCGTCTCAAGCTTGAGGCGCTCGGTTTGAAGATTGATCGGCTGACTCCGGAACAGGAAGCCTACTTGGCGAGCTGGCCGGAAGCAAATTAAGATAAGGATTCCATGGCATTACTCGAAGGTTGCAAGCACGAAGTAGAACTGACCGTCCCCCTGTTGACGATTGCGGACGAGACGGATAAGGCGGTCGAGAAGATCCGCGCGAAGGTACAACTGCCGGGGTTTCGTCCGGGCAAGGTGCCGGCGTCGTTGATTCGACAACGGTTTCAGAGCGAGATCCGTCAGGACGTGATGGAAGCGGCGATTCCGAAGGTATTTCACGAGTACGCCACGACGGAGAAGCTGCAGGTTGTTAGCCAGCCGAACGTGGTGGATATGAAGTGGGAAGGCAACGAGCCGATGTGGTTCAAGGCTCAGTTTGAAGTGGCTCCGGAGTTTGAGCTCGAAGACAACTATCGCGGGATCACAGTGCCGTATGCGCAGCCGGTGGTGGAGGACGCGAAGATCGAAGAGCGTCTAGTGACCCTGCAGCAGCAGAAGGCGGAGTATGTGAACGTGGATCCGCGGGCGGCCGAGAACGGCGACCACGTGCTGGTGGAGCTCGAGAGTTTGAGCGGCGCGACGACGCCGATCAACGAGAAAGAGGTTGCCCTTGAGTTGGGTGCCGAGGTGACGTTGCCGGCGTTCAATGAGAACGTGGTGGGCATGGAACCGGGCGACGAGAAGCAGATCGAAATCGTGTACCCGGAAGACTACGGGGCCGAGAATCTGGCGGGCAAGACGGTTAATTTTCGGGTGAAGTTGACGACGATTCGGCGGAAGGAACTGCCGGAGTTGAACGACGATTTTGCGCAGGATTTGGGCGACTTCAAGACGCTGGACGAGTTGCGGGCAGCAATCAAGCGGTCGATGCTTTCGGAGCAGGAACGCGAAGCGCAGGGCGCATCGCGGGAGAAGCTGCTGGACGGATTGGTGGCGCTGTACGACTTCCCAATTCCGGAAGTTTTCGTGGAACGCCAAGTGGAGAGTTCACTGGAGCAGCGGTTGCGTGGGCTGGCCGAACAAGGCATTGACCCGCGGAAGCTGAATTTGGACTGGGTGAAGCTGCGGGCGTCTCAAGTGCCGCAAGCGACTAAAGACGTGCGGGCTTCGTTGTTGCTCGAGCGGATCGGAGAGCGGGAAGCGATCCACGCGACTTCGGAAGAAGTTGATGCCGAGGTGAACCGGATCGCTCGTCAGGAGCGGGAGGCCGTTGCGTCGGTGCGACGTCGGTTGGAGAAAGAAGGGGTGATCAGCCGGATCGCCGGTCACATCCGGACGGAGAAGATTCTCTCGTTCTTGTTCGAGCAGGCGACCAAAGTGGCACCGGAGCCTGAAGTCGCGGCGATTGAGGCTCCGGCCGAAAGCTAGGCTAGGTGGTTGTTGAGGAGGATCATAGCCACCTTGCCCGATTGCGGTTTTTTGCCGTCGGGCCCGGTGGCTATGAGAATCTCGTCGTCGGAATTGGGGCGGAGTTTATCAGGACCACATCCGATTCCTGGCGGGGCACGTAGGAGTTAGTACGATGCGACTACTTCACTTCCTTCCTACCGTGGCCCTGGGGGCCGCTTTGATTTTGCAGCCGATGGCGGCGCGGGCTGAGCCGGCCTATGCGCTGGACTCCCGGAACCTGCTGTTGCGGTTCGACACGAACTCGCCCGGGTTTGTAGAGAGCACCCAGGTGATCCGAGGCTTGGCACCGGGCGAATCGATTCTGGGCATCGACTTCCGACCGGCGAATGGGACTCTGTATGGGCTGGGGAGCACGAGTCGTTTGTACGTCATTGATGTGATGACGGGGCAGGCGCGGGCGTTGGGGACGGGGCCGTTTACTCCGGCGCTGGAGGGGACCGAGTTTGGTTTTGACTTCAATCCGACGGTGGACCGGATTCGCGTGGTGAGTAACACGGGGCAGAACTTGCGGTTGCATCCTGATACCGGGGCGACGGCGGCGGTGGACCTTCGACTGAACCAGGACGGGGTGGCCAGGCCGACGGTGGTAGCGGCGGCGTACACGAACTCAGTGGCGGGGGCGACAACGACGACGCTCTATACGATTGACGCGGAGACGCGGGCGTTGCAGACGCAGGTGCCGCCGAACGATGGGAAGCAGAACGTGGTGGGGATGCTGAGCATCGACATGTCGGAGCTGGC
>JANODS010000982.1:0-8959 GCA_031412835.1 Acidobacteriota bacterium
GTCCTCATTCACGTCTTGCAGGCCACCCTTCTGCACTTCCTCGGCGTCGCCCACCTCTCGCTCACCGACAAGTTCCAGGGCCGCTACTTCCGCCTCACCGACGTGCACGGGAATCTGGTCAAGCAGATGGTTGCCTAGTCTTTCACGAACCCCAAATACCGGCCCATATAGTACGGCAGCAGGTACGAAGTCCCGTCCGCCAGCGAACTCCCATCGCCACCGATGTCCAGCCGGAACGGATCGTGATTCCAGTGGAAAACCATCCGCTCATCCACCGGCAAAACCTTCCCATTCCGCTTCGTCCCCCGGCCCGGCCCTAGCCGGTTGATGTCCCGCCGCTGGCTATTGTTCAGCGCCCAATTTCGAAGATCCAGCGGGAACCGACGCAACGTATCGACGGACTCTTCTAACCACGGCCCCGTCGGCGTCAAATCGTACATCCGATGCGGATCGTCGAACCTCTTGCCCTTCAATGTAGCCGCCGCCACAAAGTTGAAAAACGGGTTCAGCTCCGGCCGGTCCAAATCCCAATATCGCTTCAACGAAAACGCATAGCGCTCCACCAGTTCCGGGTCGGTCTCGTACTGCAACAAACTGTAGTAACCCATGTAAGCCATCTCATCGTCGCTCTGGTTCCCGTCCCCCACGCCCTGCGCCAACTTCGCGAACATCGCGTTCTGGGCATAGCCGTGCTCTTTGATCAGCCACTGGGCCACGTCGTGATACTTCTTGTCCCCCGTCACATGGCTCGCCACCTTTAAATACGCCAAAATGCTCAGCGAATTCAGCCCCCGCTCCTGCCACCAGTCTTTGTCTCGGTTCAACTGCGCCGGAGAAAACACGGTCCACCGCGTCGGCTTTCCGTCCCAGTCGATCATGTTGAAGTCATGCTTCACCAAGTGATCCATGATCCGCCGCACCACCTTTCGAACCTCATTCTTCTCCGCGGTCGTCTGCGCCACCAAGTCATAGTAAAGCGCATAGAAGAAGAAATGCCCGTCCAATTCGTCCGAGCTTACGTCCGCCTTCCAATACCATTTCCCGTCCGCGCTCTTCGGCCAACGGGGCACTAGAGTCTTCCATTTCCGATCCCGCTTCTGCATCGCCAAGTCGGTCTCTTTCGTGTAGGCCTTCGCGTTCGGGTCGGTGCCCGACGTCGGCAGAATCGTCCGCGCCACCAGACCCGGCAATCCGTTCGGCTTACCGCCCTGCGTCACCTCGCTCAAAAACGCCACCGCGCGAAACGCTTTCCGCGCCCGCTCCAGCGACCCCGCGTCTTTCTTCACCGCGTAAGCGAAGCATTGCGAGGCACCGTACATGCTCGTCCACAGGCCGTCGTTGTCGCTGTCCTTCACTCCGGTCGCCGACCGTTCCAGCACGTAGCCAAACTCCGTCCGCCGATGCTGCTTCTCGATCGCGTCTTCGTACAGCCGAGCCTTCTCCGCCAGCGTAATCTCGCGAACCTGAATCAGCCCCACGCCCGCCGCCGTCCCCACCGCCACATCGCCCCGCTTATTCACCGCCACGGCCAGCACCTCGTCGTTCGGTAGCCAACGCTGCCCTTGTCGATACTCCCATTCGACGCCTTCCAGATGGAGCAAGCCCTTCGTCGTCCCAAACCAAACCGACCCGTCTGCCGCCTTCGCGCTACACGTTGTCGGCTGCACGGGAATCGAACCCGGCGCGGCAAAGCTCTCGGTCGGCATCGTTTCCTTCGCCTCGCCCTGATTGCTCCACTTGCCCTGCGCGTACACGAAAAGCTGCCCTTCGCTGATCGCGCGAATCTCGCCGTTGTCCGCTATTTGAATCGCCGTCACCCGCTTCGTCGGCTGGTTCAGGTCGCCGTCGAAACGCTTGCGTACTTGCATCGGAAACGCCCCGAGCAGGCCCGCAACGATTAGGAGAAAAAATAGGGGCATATGTGGCAGTATAAAGTCGAAATGCCTAAGCCTGCTGAAATTTGGCTCGCCCGTCACGGCGAGACCGCCTGGAGCCTCTCCGGTCAACACACCGGACGCACCGATTTACCCCTCCTGCCCAGTGGAATCGAGCAAGCGCAATCGCTCGGCCGACTCCTGAATGGCCGGCAGTTTAGCCTCGTCCTGACGAGCCCCCTCCAGCGGGCCCACGAGACCTGCCGCATCGCGGGCTACGGCGACCAAGCCACAGTTCACCCCGACCTCGCGGAGTGGCACTACGGAGCGCTAGAGGGCCGTCTGACAGCCGAACTTGTCGCCGAACGCCCCGGCTGGAATCTTTGGAAGGACGGCCCCCCGGAAGGCGAGTCTGTCGACGAGGTCACCGCCCGCGTTCAAAACGTCATCGACGCCTGCCTCGCCGCCGACGGCCCCGTCCTCCTCTTCTCCCACGGCCATCTCCTCCGCTTCCTCGCCTGCGCCTGGATCGGCATCGACCCCCGCCTCCTCGCCCCGCGCCTCTCCCTCAGCACCGCCTCGCTCAGCCTGCTGAGTCAAGACCGCCACTCCCGCGTCATCGGTAGTTGGAACCGCGTTTAGAAAAACCGCCCCACGCCGACAAACACCCGCCCGTGGCCCCGATCCCCGTACGCCCCGCCCAGGTACACGGGGCCAATAAACGTCCGCACCAGCACCGCCCCCGCCGCGCTCGCCGCCACGCCCGGGTACAGTGGCGACCCGTACATCTTCCCCATCTGCACCCAACCCGCCCCGTACAACCGCGTCCCCAAAATCGATAGCCCCGGCCGCAACTCCCGCAAGTATCCCGCCGTCCCCAGCCAATACTGGTTCCCCAGCAACTCGTTCGTTGCATAGGCCGGCAGCCGCAACGGCCCTCCCAGCGAAAACGCCCCAAAACCCAACGCCTGCGCCCCAATCGCCGTCCCGCCCGACGCCCCGCTAAAGAACGACGCATTTTGGCTCACTCGATGGAACCAGCTCAATTGCAGCTCCGCCTGCGGCCCGTGGCCAATCACGTACTCATAACTCGCCTCCACCCTTCCGCCCGCCCGCGGCACAATCGGGTCGTCAAATCCCAGGTACCGAAACCGCGCCCCCGGCACATCCAGCCGATTGCTATAGTTCGGCAGAATCGGGCTGCCGATCCGCCGCCGCGCCGCCAGCCACTTCGTCGTGTACCCCATCCCCAGCTCCGCCGCTCGCCCAAACTGATAGCCCACATCCGCCCCCAATCCCCCATCGCGCAAGCGGTAATTCGCCACCTGCGACGTCCCCGCGTACAAAGGAAACGCTGCATCACCCACGAACGCCCGCGTCGCGCCAAACCACCGGCTCCGTTCGCCAAACGGTAGCCAATACTCGCTCGCCAACCGGAACCGTGACCCCGCCACCAAGTCCGTCCGCCACTCCGCCCGCGACGTGCCCAGCCCCATAAACGTCACCCGCGCCCCCGCCGAAACCCGCATGTTCCCCAAGTCACTGCCGTCAATCTCCAACAGGGGCAGCAAAAACGGCGGCGCGTTCATCCGCTCCTCCGCTTGCACCAACAGCTCGCTCCCCCGCACCGAATACCGCGCCGCCGCCAACCGCCCCGCCCCCACCGCCCGCGTCAGAACTTTTTCCAACGCCAACGCATTCCAAGCCCCCTCCACCGCTGGCCCCACCGTCTCCGCAATCAGTTTCGACTGGCCCCGATCCACTGCCTCCACCTTCACGGACGTTACCTGCGTCGGCTCCGCCCGCCGCCGTCCTTGCCGCGCTTTCTGATACGCCTCCCACTCCGCCGGAGCCAACGCGAACGTCTCCAAAATGTTCACCTTTTTCGCCGTCGCGGCCTTCCCCGCATTCGCCAACTCCGCGCTCTTCGGGTAGTCGTTCGTCCCAAACGCCGCCAGGTCAACCGTCACCACGATGTCCGCCCGCTCCATCATCCGCATCTCGTTCGCCGACACTACAATCCCGATCGACCGGTCGATCACCCCCGGAAACGAACCCAGAGTCTTCGGGTCCACTGGTGCCTTCGCCAGATGCACCGCGATCACAATATCCGCCCCCATCTGCCGCGCCACGTCCACCGGCAGGTTCTGCAACAGCGCCCCGTCCACGTAAAGCTTCCCACCCCGATTCGCCGGCTTGAAAACCCCCGGCAGCGACATCGACGCCCGCAGCGCATCGGCCAGGACCCCCTTCCGAAACACCTCCTCTTCCCCTGTCACCAAATTCGTCGCGACCGCCCGAAACGGCGTCGGCAGATCGTCAAACGATTCCAGTTCTGGATACGCCAGCGTCCACCGGCTCAGCAGCAATCCAATTTCGTGCCCCAGGTTGAACCCGCTCGGCAACGAAACTCCGTTCTTCAAGCCCAACTCCAACAGATTTGGATACGCCGTCCGATCCTCCCGCCGCCGAAACGAAAGCTCCCGAAACGGAATCGTCCCCGCCAGCAGCGTCTCCCATGGCGCGTCCCTCACAATCGTCCGCAACTCCGCCGGCGACCGCCCCGTCGCGTAAAGCCCTCCCACCAGCGCACCCATGCTCGTCCCGGCCACGTAGTCAACCGGAATTCGATGCTCTTCGAACCATTCCAGCACCCCGATATGCGCCAGCCCCAGCGAACTTCCCCCCTCCAACGCCAGGCCGATTTTCTTCCTTGGTGCCCCCACCGCGCAGAGCCCGCAGACCAAAATCAAACCCAGTAGCCGCATGACTCAAGTCTAGTGGAATACAATTTGGAGGGCAGTCCAATGCGAACTATCGTCCTCTTTCTCGCTCTCTCTCTAGCCGCCTCCGCCCAGCGCGCCCCGCTCAAAGCGGAAGATGTCGCCGCTGGTCGTCAGCTCTTTATGACCTCCTGCTCCGGATGTCACGGCCTCACTGGCGAAGGCGGCCGCGGCCCCAATCTTATGACCGGCCGCGCCGTCTCTCGCTCCACCGACGAAGTGCTCTTCAACGCCATCAAGTTCGGCCTCGCCGGCACCGATATGCCGCCGACCAATCTTCCAGACGAAAAGCTCTGGCAGGTCATGGCTTATGTCCGCGCCCTCGTCGCCCCGGCCTTTGAGATCCCCGTCGAAGGCGACGAGAAGGCGGGTGCCGCCGTCTACTTCGGCAAGGGCGGCTGTGCGAAGTGCCACGCCATCGCCGGCCAGGGCGGCCAGTCTGGCCCTGACTTGACCAGCGTCGGCCACCAGCGTCCTCTCAACCTCATCCGCGAGGCCGTCCTCGACCCCGGCCGCCGCGTCTCCCCCGGCTACCAACGCGCCACCCTCCACTTGAAATCCGGTCGAACTCTCAACGGCGTCCTCCGCGACTACACCACCTACGACTACACCCTCCAAGACGCGAAAGGCGAACTCCACTTCGTCAAGGCCGCCGATGTCTCCGACTCCCGCCTTCTCCCCGGCAGCCCCATGCCCAGCAACTACAAGGACACCCTCACCGCCACCGAACGCCGCGATCTCATCAAATTCCTCTCCCGCCAATCCGCCCGCGGAGCCAACCAATGAAAACCACCCTTCTCCTCCTCCTCGCCGCCCTCGCCGCCTCCGCCCAGGTCAAGTACGAAGACATCCTCGCCGGCCCCAATGCCAACTGGCTCACCTACGCCGGCTCGTACTCCGGCCAGCGCCATAGCGCCCTCTCGCAGATCACCCCGGCCACCGCCAAGAACCTCGTCCCCAAGTGGACCTACCACGTCCCCGACGCGAAGAAACTCGAAGCCGTCCCCATCGTTTACGACGGCATCCTCTACGTCACCAACTCAAACCAACTCCACGCCCTCGACGCCCGCACCGGCCGCAAAATCTGGGTCTATCGCGACGAACAAGCCGTCGGCTCCCGCGTCAATCGCGGACCCGCCATCCTCGGCGACAAAGTCTACTTCGTCACCTCCGACTGCCACCTCGTAGCCCTCCATCGGAAGACCGGAGCCATCCTCTGGCACAAGAAATACGCCGACACCAAAGACGGCTACTTCGCCACCATGGCCCCTTTCGCCGTCAAAGATAAGATCATCGTCGGCATGGGCGGCGGCGACTCCGGCGCCCGTGGCTTCCTCGCCGCCCTCTCCGCGGAGACCGGCGACGAACTCTGGCGCTTTTGGACCATCCCCGCCAAAGGCGAACCCGGCGCCGAGACCTGGTCCAAAGACGAAGTCCGCCAATGGGGCGGCGGCGGAACCTGGCTCTCCGGCACCTTCGACCCCAAACTCAACCTCCTCTACTGGACCACCGGCAACCCCTGGCCCGACTTCAACGGCGGCGACCGCCTCGGCGCCAATCTCTACTCGGACTCCCTCATCGCCGTCAACGTCGATACCGGCAAACTCCAGTGGCACTTCCAGTTCACCCCCCACGACACCCACGATTGGGACGCCCAATCCTGGCCCGTCCTCATCGATATGCCGTGGCAAGGCAAGCCCCGCCAGATCGTCGTCCACCCCAACCGCAACGGCTTCTTCTACGTCCTCGACCGCGTCACCGGCGAGTTCCTTCGCGCCACGCCCTTCGTCGACAAGCTCGACTGGGCCAAAGGCATCGACCCCCAAGGCAAACCCATCCTCGTCCCCGGCAAGGACCCCACGCCCGGCGGCAACCGCGCCTGCCCCTCCGTCCGCGGCGCGGCCAACTGGATGTCCCCGTCCTACAACGCCGCCACCGGGCTCTTCTACCTCCCGACCCTCGAGCAGTGCGATATCTACAGCTCGTCCGTCAAAGAACCCAAGCCCATGATCGGTTTCGCCGGCACCGGCGGCGAGCAGATCCCCGCCGAACCCGGCCAACTCCTCCTCCGCGCCATTGACCCCCAAACCGGTAAACGCGTCTGGGAATATCCCATGACCGGCCCCGCCACCGCCTGGGCTGGAACCGTCTCCACCGCCGGCGGGGTGCTCTTCTTCGGGGACGATTCCGGTCATCTCGTCGCCGCCGACGCCAAGTCCGGCAAACACCTCTGGCACTTCGGCACGAGCCAGAACATCACCGCTTCGCCCATCACCTACACCGTCGAAGGCAAGCAGTACGTCACCATCTGCTCGTCCACCCACGTCTTCACCTTCGGCCTCTTCACTCCTGCAGAATAGAGGTTATGCGCTATTCGATTGTTCTGTTCGCCCTCTGCGCCCTTGCCCAGACCGACGCCATCGTGAAGGAACGCAGCGCCGCTGCTGGCGTCGTCGAAGCTGCCCGCCCCGCCACCCTGTACGGCGACGCCGAAGCCATTTACGAAATCGGCTCGATCACCAAAGTCTTCACCACCGTCCTCCTCGCCGACATGGTCAACCGAGGCGAGGTCGCCCTCGCCGACCCCATCGCGAAGTTCCTCCCCAAAACTGTCAAGGTGCTCGAACGCAACGGCAAGCAGATCACGCTCCAAGATCTCGCGACCCACAAATCCGCCCTTCCCCGTCTCCCCACCAACCTCCAGCCCAAGGACCCGAAAAACCCCTACGCCGACTATACCGTCGAGAACCTCTACGCGTTCCTGAACTCCTACACGCTCCCCCGCGATATAGGCGCGCAGGAGGAGTACTCCAATCTCGGCGTCGGCCTGCTCGGCCACATTCTCGCCCTCCGGGCTGGCAAGGATTACGAATCGCTTCTTCGAGAGCGCATCCTCGCCCCGCTCGCCATGACCTCCACGGCCATCACCCTCACCCCCGCCCTCCGTGCCCGCCTCGTCCCCGGCCATGACGATAAACGCGCCCCCGCCGCCAACTGGGACCTCCCCACGCTCGCCGGCGCCGGAGCCATCCGCTCTTCCGTTAACGACATGCTCAAGTTCGCCGCCGCCGCCTGCGCCCTGCGCCAGACTCCGCTCGCCGCGGCCTTCACCCTCAGTCAGACCCCCGTCCGACTCGCCTGGCAGCAGAGCACCCGCTTCTCCGAGCCTGTCCTCTGGCACAATGGCGGAACGGGTGGTTACCGTTCGATGATGGCCTGTTCGCTAGCCAACAAGCGCGCCGCCGTCGTCCTGTCGAACGTCGCCCTTTCGGTGGATGACCTCGGCCTCCACCTCGCTGACAGCCGTTATCCCCTCAACGCGCCCCAGCGCGAAGTCACCGTCGATCTGGCGATCCTGTCGAAGTACGTGGGAGTCTACGAACTCGCCCCCGGCGTTACGCTTTCGGTCACCTTGGTCGGAAAACAGCTCTCCACGCAGCTCACCGGCCAGCCCCGCATCGAGATCTATCCTTCCGGGCCGACGGTCTTCTTCCTGAAGGTCGTCCCCGCCGAGCTGACGTTTTCAGCGGACGGACAGCGGGTGACGTTGAAACAGAACGGCCGCGAGACGGTCGCCAAGCGAATCGCCGACACCGTCCCGGCCCCCGCCCCGAGCCCGAAGGAGATCGAACTCCCGTCGCAGGCGCTGCGGGCCTTCGTCGGTCGTTATCAACTCGCTCCGAACTTCGTCCTCACGGTCACCCAAGAAGGAACCCAACTCTCCGCCCAGGCCACCGGCCAGCCGAGCGTCCCGATCTTCCCCTCTGGTCCCAAGGACTTCTTCTACAAAGTGGTCGATGCGCAGATCACGTTCACGGCGGATGGTTTGGTGCTGCATCAGAACGGAGCCAACCTGCCAGCGAGCCGGATCAAAGAGTAACGTCGAGAGCGATGGCTCCGATCCGGCGGTTCAACTCCTGCTGCTCCGCCTTCAGTTTCGCCTCCAATGCCGCGCCCTGCTTTTCGAGTTGGGCCAACCGCGTCTCTTGCTCGTCCAATTGGCGTGTATAGCGCTGCACGAGAAGCTTCTCCTCCGCCGAACCCTTCAACGCCTTTAGGTTTTCTCTAACCCTCTCCTGCGCCTTCTCGATCTTCTCCCCTTCGTCGGCGATCTGTTCGATCTCCCGTTGGAATCCTGCCACGACGGCGCTCTGGCTCAGCACCCCTTGCAGCGCCTGCTCGACCGTCGGAGGCAGGCTCCCTTCGGTCATGAAGCGGGCCACCGTCGGCGCGTCCAACTGGACCACGGAGTAGTTCGTGCTAATCGTTCTTGCCTCTTCCACGGGGAATGCCACCGTCTCC
>JANODS010000983.1:0-3186 GCA_031412835.1 Acidobacteriota bacterium
CAAATGGAACGGGCGGCGGCGATTGCGCCGATTTCGACGCTGCAACCGCCCTACTCGATGTTGACGCGGGAAGTGGAAGAAGAGCTATTGCCGCATGCGGCGGCGACAGGGGCGGGGGTGATTTGTTACTCGCCGATGGGGCGGGGGATGTTGACCGGGGCGATGACGCGGGAGCGAATCGCCGCGATGCCGGAAGATGACCATCGGAAACGGTGGGTGCAGTTTCAAGAGCCGGCATTGACGAAGAATTTGGAGCTGGTGGAGAAGTTACGGGAGATCGGCGAACGGTATGGAGTGGCACCGGGGGAAGTGGCGCTGGCGTGGGTTTTACGTCGTCCGGAGGTGACTGGTGCTATTGTAGGGCTGCGGTCTCCGGCGCAGTTGGACGGGGTGATTCAAGGAATGGAGTTTCGATTAAATGCCGGCGAAGACGATGAAATCAGCTTCTACCTCTAACTCGGCGGCATTGCTGCCTTCGTGGGAGAATTTTAAGAAATTCGATGGTCCGGCGGGACTAGTGGTGTTTTTGGTGGCAATGCCGCTATGTTTGGGCATTGCGCTGGCGTCAGGAGCTCCGCTATTTGCGGGGATTATCGCGGGGATTGTGGGAGGCATTGTGGTGGGGGCGCTGTCGGGTTCGGCGATCAGCGTAAGCGGGCCAGCGGCGGGGTTGACGATTATTGTTTTCACGGCGATTCAGACGATTGGGTCGTTCAAGGGTTTTTTGATGGCGGTGGTTTTGGCGGGGGCGTTGCAGTTGGTACTCGGGATGGCCGGGGCGGGGGTGATTGGTGATTACGTGCCGAACTCGGTGATTAAGGGGATGTTGGCGGCTATTGGGCTTGTCATTATTTTGAAGCAGATCCCGCACGCTTTGGGTCGGGATACGGACTTTGAGGGCGATTTGTCGTTTGTTGCCGCGAACGGGAGTAATACGTTTACCGATGTAGTAAGCAGTGTGATGAGCGCGAGTACCGGGGCGGTGGTGATTTCGGTGTTGAGTTTGCTCGTGCTGATCGCTTGGGACCAGTGGTCTTCGAAGGGCTCGCGGATTCCGTTGATGATTCCGGGACCGCTGGTGGTGGTGCTGATGGGAATAGCGATCAATAACGCTTTTGGGATGTTTTTTCCGGAATTCAAGTTGGTACAGGTGGAGCATTTGGTGCAGTTGCCGATGGTGAATGCGCTGGAGTTTATGTTGCCGGATTTTGGGTTAATTGGCGATGTAAAAATTTGGACGGTAGCGGGGACGATTGCGTTAGTGGCGAGTATCGAGAGCTTACTTTCGATTGAAGCGGCGGACCGGATAGACCCGTTTCGCCGGATATCGTCGCCCAATCGGGAATTGGTGGCGCAGGGCGTGGGCAATATGGTTTCGGGGATGATAGGTGGTTTGCCGGTGACCTCGGTGGTAGTGCGGACGTCGGCGAATGTCAGTTCCGGAGCGCGGACGCGAGTGTCGGCGATTTTTCATGGGGTGTTAATGCTGTTGGCGGTGGTGGCGATTCCGATGTATTTGAATTGGACGCCGCTGGCCAGCTTGGCGGCGGTGTTGATCATGGTGGGATTTAAGTTAACCAAGCCGGCGATTTACGCTTCGATGTTCAAGCTGGGGTGGGACCAGTTTCTTCCTTTTTTGGTGACGGTGGTGGCGATTGTATTTACCGATTTGTTGAAAGGGGTGGTGATTGGGTTAGTGGTGGGAGTTTTCTTTGTGATGCGAGCAAATCATCGAACGGGGATCACGGTGGTTAGTCAGGACGATTGGTATTTGCTTCGCTTTAACAAAGACAGCACGTTTGTGAACAAGAACGAGTTGCGGACTAAATTGACTGAGATTCCGCCCAATACCACTCTTGTCATTGATGCGACGAAGGCGCTTTATATGGACCGGGATATCTTCGAAGTCATCGAGGATTTCCAACGGTCCGCTCCGTACAAGAATATTACGGTGGAAACGAAGAACGTTATCGATCATTGGGAGTGAACTCTATGGAATCATTTCGAAAGCTACTGCTCGCCAATAAGGCGTTTGTGCAAGACAAGATGAGCGTTAATCCGCAGTTTTTCCGGGAATCGGCGTTGGATCAGAAGCCGGAGTTTATGTGGATTGGCTGTTCCGATTCGCGGGTTCCGGCTGAGGAGATTACCGGAACGCAACCGGGGGAGTTGTTTGTGCACCGGAATGTGGCGAACTTAGTGGTTCACACGGACTTCAACATGTTGAGCGTGTTGCAGTACGCGGTGGAGGTCCTGCAGGTGAAGCACGTAATTGTGTGTGGGCACTATGGGTGCGGGGGTGTGAAGAATGCGATGGGGCGTAAAGATTTGGGTTTGATCAATAAGTGGCTGCGGCACATCAAGGACGTCTATCGGCTGTATAGCCGGGAGTTAGAGACGATGTCGGATCCGGTGGCGCGATTTGATCGGTTGGTGGAAGTGAACGTGATGGAGCAGGTGCAGAATTTGGCGGAGACGTCGATTGTGCAGCGGGCGTGGCACGACAGAAAAATGCCCGAGATTCACGGCTGGGTTTATGACATGCGGACGGGATATTTGAAAGAGTTGGCGCGTATGCAGCCGGGGGCGAAGTTGGACTCGATTTACTCTTTTGACTGGGATGACGAACCAGCGAGTTGATCGAGCGCGGAGCCGGTGAGTCGGAAAATGGTCCACTCGGATTGGGGTTCGGCACCCAAGGCTGTATAGAAATCGATCGCCGGAGAGTTCCAATCGAGGACGGACCATTCTAGGCGGGCGCAGCCGCGTTCGACGGCGAGTTTAGCGAGGGCTTGGAGGAGGGCTTTGCCATAGCCCTGGCCGCGGTGGGAGGGCAGGACGAAGAGGTCTTCGAGGTAGATGCCGGGGCGGGCGCGGAACGTGGAGTAATTGTGGAAGAAGAGGGCGAGTCCTACGGGTAGGCCGTCGGCTTCGGCGATAAGGGTTTCGGCGTAAGGCCGGGGGCCAAAGAGTGTTTCGGCGAGATCGGCTTGGGTGGCTACGCAGGCGTGGGAGAGCTTTTCGTAGGCGGCTAACTGTTGGATGAAATCGAGTATAACGGGCACGTCGGCGGGGTTGGCGGGTCGGATCATGTAAGGTCCTTGGTGATGACGTGGGGGAGTTTTGCGGGGCGGGGGCCGAGTTGGAGGAGCACGTAGTAGTCTTCGAGGCCACCGCGGCGGGGGT
>JANODS010000984.1:0-3959 GCA_031412835.1 Acidobacteriota bacterium
GAAGGCGAGGCCGGCTTACCCCAGGGGGGGTGGGGGCCAGGTGGTGCTGTTGAGGCGCAAGGCTTCGGTTTGGGGGGCCGTGAGGGTGGTGGAGACCCAGTGGGGGAGATGGAAGGCTGCGTAGAGGGCCGCGGCGAGGCCGAGGGCGAGGAGACCGATGGCCAAAGGGAGGCGGCGGCGGTGCTGAAGGCCGTAGGCGGCTAAGACGCTGAGGGCGAGGCCGGCTTCGTGGAGATGGCGGGCGGGGGCGCGGAAGAGGTTGTAGACGGGGACGTGAAAAAGAGCGGCCTGGACGAGGGTGATGCCGAGGGTGAGAAAGAGGCTGGCGGCGAGGGCGGCGGCCCAGAACCAGACGTCGCGAGTGCGGGGAGCGAGGAGGGCGAGGAGGAGGGGGGCGAGTCCGCAATAGGTGAACACTTCGACGAGTTCGCCGTTGAGGGCATAGCTGGGGACGCCGTGGAGTCCGCCAAGGACATTGGGGACGAGGAAGCCGAGGAGATTCGCTACGGGGAGGAAATTTTCGCTGAAGCTGGAGAAGGAGAGCTTTTGGCGGGTGATGAAGGGGAGGGTATCGGCGACGGCGAAGAGTTGGAGAGAGCTGAGGAGGAAGGCGAGGAGGCCGCAGACGGCGAGGCCGACGAAGGAGCGGCGGCCGGCGCGGAAGAACCAGAAAGCGGCGACTAGGAGAAGGCCGTAGAGAGTGACTTGGGGGAAGCCGGCGAGGAGGGAGAGCGCGACGGCGACGCCGGCTAAGGCGGCTTCTCGCAGGCGACCGGTGGCGGCGTGGCGGGCGGCGAAGAGGAGGATGAGCGGCAGCCAGACGGCGGTGGTCATCATCGACTGATGACCCTTGTGGCCGGTGAGGAAGCCGGTGGCCAGGAAGCAGAGCCCTCCGAAGAAGGCCGAGGTCTGATCGAGGTGGAAGTGGCGGCAGAGGAGGTAGCAGAAGAGTCCGGCGAGGGAGTAGTGGAGGAGGATGAAGCAGTTGTAGCCGAAGGTGTCGGGGAAGAGGCTGAGGACGAGGAGACCGGGGGGATAGAACGGTTGGAATTGGGTATTGGCGAAGGTATATTGGCCGAGTTGGACGTAGGGATTCCAAGGCGAGAGGGTGGTCGAGAAGAGTTTGGCGGGGAAGCCGGCTTGGTAGGAGTCTCCGCCACCGAGGAGGCGAACGGTGAGGTTTAGGCCGGCGGCGTGGAGCAGCCAAGCGGAGAGGAGATACAGGAGAAAGGCAACGAGGGCGGGGCGTTTCATGAGTTAAACGTAGAAACGGTGCGAACAATGTAGTTCGGGCGTTGGCGAGTATTTCGCAGAGCGAGCCATAGATACTGGCCGATGATTCCGAGGCCGAGAGTCATGAGTCCGCCGAAGAACGTGATGGTGAGAATGATGGGGGTGTAACCGGGGACCTCGATGAGGCCGAGGGCGCGGGAGACGAGCACGATGGCGGCTACGAGTAAGGACGACAAAGTGCCGAGAACGCCAGCGGCGAGGAGGAAGCGGATGGGTAAGTCAGTGAAATTGAAGATACTGTCAATGGAGTAGCGGAGTTTCTTCGAAAACGTCCAACTGCTCGTGCCTTCGAGGCGCTCGCGACGCTGGTAAGGCACGAAGACCTGGCGGTAACCGAGCCAGAGAAGGAGGGCGACTAAGTTGGTGTGGGACTCGCGGAGACTGAGGAGGCGGTCGCGGACCTCGCGGGTGCAGCCGAAGACATCGACGCCGCCGGCGGGCATTTCCGGGATGACGAAACGCCGGTACAGGGACCAAAAGAGGCCGGAAGTTAGCTCCGTGAGCCAGGGGTCGGTGCGACTGGAGCGAACGCCGAAGGTGATATCGGCGCTGCCGGAGCGGAGGATGTCGTCGAACTCGGCGATGAGTTCGGGGGGCTCCTGGAGGTCGGCGGCGATGACGGCGAAGCGGTCGCCGCGGCCGTGTTCGAGCCCGGCGCAGATGGCCGAGAAGGAGCCGAAGTTACGACTGAGGAGGAGTAACTGGGAGCGGAGACCGGTGGTGGGTAGGCGGGCGGCGAGAAGTTCGGCGCAGCGGTCTGGACTGCCGTCAATGGCGAAGACTACTTCTAAGTCGGGCACGCGAGTTTGGAGCCGGACTAACTCGGTGAGAAGTCGGTCAAGATTGGCCTCGTTCTTATAGACGGGGATAACGAGGGAGAGCACGGGTTAGCGGACCTCGGCGGTAAGGCGGAGGAACTCATCGTAGTCGCGGATGTAATCCGCGGCATCGTAAAAGTCGGAGGCAAGAACGAGTAAGACGGCGTTAGAAGAGTATTGATACTGGACGCCCCAGACCATGGGGGGAAGATGGAGGCCAACGGTGGGATCGTTGAGGAGAAACTCTTCGCGGGTTTGGCCGTCGTCGGCGACGGCGTGGACCGAGCCATGGACGCAGATGAGGAATTGATGGAGGGTGCGGTGGGCGTGTTCTCCGCGGACGTTTTCTCCAGGGACGCCATAGACGAGGAAGTAGCGTTGGACGGCGAAGGGGATGTGCCGCGAGACTTCGCCGAAGGAGATTTGGCCGCGGAGATCTTCGGCGCGGGGGAGGCGATGAAGAGTAACATTTTGAACGTTAGTAGGGGTGGAACCGGACTGGGCAGGGGCTTGGCGAGAGGGGGCGGCGACGCTGGTTTTGGTTCCGACGTAGCCGACAATGCGGGCGGGGTTGCCGACGACGATGGTATCGGGCGGGACGTCGCGGGTGACGACGGTGGCGGCGCCGACCATGGCGCGTTCGCCGATAGTGACGCCGGGGAGGATGGTGGCATTGGCACCGATAGAGGCTCCGGCTTTGACGGTGGTTCGGCGGACTACCTTTTGGTGCTGCTTGCTGCGGGGGAAGTTATCGTTCGTGAAGGTGGCGTTGGGCCCGACGAAGACGTCATCGCCGAGGGTGATGCCGTCCCAAAGTTGGACACCGGATTTGATGGTGACGCGGTCCCCGACGATCACGTCGTTTTCGATGAAGATGTGATCGCAGAGGTTGCAATCTCGACCGATGCGGGCGCCGGGGAGGATGTGGACGAAGGCCCAAACGCGAGTGCCAGCCCCGACGTGGGGGGATTCGACGATGGCGGTGGGATGTTGAGACATAGGTTTATTGGACGAGGAAATCGCCGGCGAGCTGAATGCCGGTGCTTTTGCCGGTGAGGTTTTCGGCGATAACGTAGAGTTTTTTGGGGCCGACGAAAGAAGGCTTGAATTCGAGCATAAAGTGAGCTTCGATGGTCGTATCGTGGCGCTCAATTATGGGGCCGGAGGCTTGGAGTTGACATTGGCCATTGGCGAGTTGGCCGGGGCCGGCGAGTTCCTGGGCACCGCTGCCGCTATCGTTGACGAGGCGGGGGCGGCCCGTTTCGATATTGGCAAAGAGATAGCAGGCTTCGGCACCGGTATCACGAGCGTTGATGAGCAGGCCGACGTAGGTGGGCTCTGGCTTGCCGGGGGCCTTTTCGAGTCGGACGGAGAAGCGTTGGGTGTGACCTTTGGCTTGGTCAGGGGTGACGGAGAGGGTTCCGAAGAGGGGAAGGCGTTGCATGGGAGGGGGGGGCGGAAAGCTGCTTTCGGGTCGGCAGCCGGTGCAGAGGGCGACGATTAGGAGGGGTAGGAACCAGAAGCGCATACTGGGGGAACTCCATCAGGGTAGCGCATCAAGGGCGGCGGGATTGGAGCCAGGCGGGGATGCACGCGAGGATCACCCAGCCGATGGATTGATTGGCCATCCAAAGAGATAAGGGGGCGGCTGGGCCATCGGCGAAACAGACGGCGAGAGCGGCGTTGGCGAGGGCGGCGAATAGAGATGCGAGGAGGAGCGCGACGCCGAAGGTTTGGTTGGTGCGATACCAGTTTGTGGATTGGGTGGGGAAGCCGAACCACCGGTTCGGGGGGACGAGTTGGAGGGCCAGGGGGAGGGCAAGGGCGAAAAAGAGTAGAGGGATTCCT
>JANODS010000985.1:0-4383 GCA_031412835.1 Acidobacteriota bacterium
TAATCGACACCTGGATTGTTGTCAGAGAATTAGAAGAAGATGCGGGTAGAACACGCACGCGTGGAATGTTCATTGTTAAGTCTCGTGGCACGGGCCATTCCAGTGACGTCCACAAATTGATTTTGAGTGATAAGGGAATCACCCTAAAACGAATGGATGCCGGCCCCAGCAGCCTTCAGGAAGACAGGAAAAAAATCAATACCTCCCAGAAAGCCAAGTTGGGTAAACCGCCTGAGATTTAGATCATGGGCACATTACCCAACTACATTGTGGGGATCGGCGGCTCCGCTGGCGGGCTGGTCGCGTTTAAAGACCTCCTCGGAAGCCTGCCCTTTGATACGGGGATGGCGTTTGTCTTCGTTGCTCATATCGTCCCGGACGCCAACAGTTACTTGGCTGAAATCTTGTCGAGATGTACCACTATGCCAACAATGGTGGCCTCCACAGCGATGGCGATCCAGGCCAATCACGTGTACGTCAGCGCTCCGAACTCAGATCTTCTAGTGGAGCACTATAACTTCAAAGTAATCTCCCCGCGCACGAAGAGAAACGTCCTGGTAGACTCCCTTTTTAGTTCTCTAGCCGATGGGATGGGGTCGCGTGCAATCGGCATCGTCCTATCTGGTTATCATGGCGACGGGACTGAGGGATGCAAACAGATCAAAGCGAAAGGAGGAATAACCTTCGCCCAGGACTCCTCGGCCGAAGTACGCGATATGCCCTTAAGTGCTCAGAATTCGGGCTACATCGATTTCGTTCTTCCCCCAAGTAAGATCGCGGAGGCGCTGACCCGAATTGCGAGCGCCTTAAATGGGAACCCTTCGTCAGCACACCGACGGAAAAAGTGAATCAAGCCGGCCGGAACCCTATAATATGCCCCAGCTGCCCCGACACAAACAACGACTCGCCCAGCCGCGCCACCTGGCTATAAGTTTGGTTTCCCGGCGAGATCGCCGCCACTGCAATCGAAATCATGCCTCTCCGCCTAGTGCAAATCCAAGCCACGGCTACTGTGGAGGGGACGGGAGCGGGAAAAGGTCCAGTTCCGGCATCGGGTAGTGCTTTCTGTTGTCAGTAAGCAGGGCCAGTCCGTTGCCGATAGCGACAGCGGCAATCGTCACATCGGTGTAGGAGAGAGTATGCCCTTTCTGTCGCCAGTCGCGGCGAATGAGCCCGACCTGGGCAGCAATTTCGGCCGTAACCGGGAAGAACTCCAAGCTGTCCAGAAAGTACTTGGTTGGAAGTTCTTCACCGGGCCGCAGACCGCCGTATACCTCGGTGAAGCCAGGAGGATCGTGGCCATCAATCTTCGATGCACTCGTCCCGCTCGGATCGGATCTCATCGACGTAGGCCGCCCCGCCCCCAGCGAGTTCTGGATGGTTCTCCGCCTTCCAACTTCCTGCCGAAGCACGCAACGCTTCAAGCTGCCCATTCCGGCGCACTTCCCTCCACAAAACCGCAATCGCGTAGGCGGACCGCTTTTCGTCTCCAGCCAGTCGGTCGATTTCGTAGGCAAGTTCGTCAGGGACTTCTATGGTGGTCATGGCACCGCTCTCAACAAAAGTTCTACCCAATATCGTACCTTGGTTCTCTTCAGATTCCCCCTACCCCACAAACCGATACCCCTCCCCCCGCACCGTCAAAATATGTTTCGGAGCCTGCGCCTCCTCCTCCAACTTCTGCCGCAACCAAGCCACATGCACATCCACCGTTCTCGGCGTAATAAACCGCTGCTGACTCCACACTTGCCCCAAAAGCCACTCCCGCGTCAACACCTGCCCCCGATGGTCAATCAAACACCGCAACAGCTGCATCTCCTTCGCCGCCAAACTCACCGCCACCCCGTTCCGGGTCACCGACGGCTTCGAGAAATCCACACTCACCCCCCCAAACTGAAACCGCAACACCGGCGTCAACTGCTCCTTCCCCACCCGCCGCAACAACGCCGTCACCCTTGCCACCAACTCATTCGGGTCAAACGGCTTCGCCAAATAATCATCCGCCCCAATCTGCAACCCCTGCACCCGATCCGCCACCTGCGACCGTGCCGTCAACATCAACACCCCCCCGTCAAACCCCTGCTCCCGCATCGCCCGGCACACCGCAAACCCATCCATCCCCGGCAACATCACATCCAAAATCAGCAGGTCGAACCGGCTATCGGTCGCCATCCGAACGCCCTCCGGCCCCGTCCCCGCCGTCTCCACCGTGTGCCCCTGCGCCCCCAAAAGGTCAGCCACCACCAAGGCAATATCCGGCTCATCTTCAACTAGCAGAATGCGCGAATTCGTCATACTCCTCCAGTCTCGCCGCCGGCAGTCGCAGCGTAAACACCGCGCCTCCCTCGGCCAAATTTTCTCCCGTCACACTCCCCCCGTGCGCCTTCGCAATCTCCGCCACCAAACTCAATCCCAGCCCCGTCCCCCTCACCTGGTCCGCCTTCGCCCGCTCCCCCCGATAGAACGGCTCAAACAGATGCGCCAACTCCGCCGCCGGAATCCCCGGCCCACGGTCCTGCACCCGCACCGTCACCTCCTGCCGCTCCCCCGTCCCGCCCACCTCCACCGTAATCGCAATCCAGCCCCCATCCCCCCCATGCTTCGCCGCATTCCCAATCAAATTCTGAAACGCCCGCCGCAGCGCTACCGGGTCCCCCATCACCGGCGGAATCTCCGGCGGAGCCTGCAAATCAACCTCACACCGAGCCCCCTCAATCTCCCCGCCCGCCGCCTCCAGCCCCTCATTGATCGCATCCATCACCCGCACCGCCTCATGCGCATTCTTCGCCCCGCCGCCTCGCGCCCCCGCAAACCCCAACACCTGCTCCACCATCTCAGTCAAATTCTCCGCATGCTGCACGATCAACTTCGTATACCGCTCCCGCTGCGCCGCGTCTTTCACGACGCCGCTCAACAAATTATGCCCCGCCCCCCGAATCACCGTCAGCGGCGTCCGAAACTCATGCGTCACCCCCGCCACAAACGCAAACTCCATTTCCGCCAACCGCCGCGCCCGGCCCGTATTCCGCACCAAAGCCCACCCCGCCGCCGCGATCAATAACAGCAACAAACCCGCCACCGCCAAATTCCGCAGCCGACTCACTTTAACGGCCGCATCCAACGAACCCGCCCGATGCCGCGCCGAAATCCGCCACCGCCCTCCCCCCTCCGGCCCACCCTTCTTCCGCCCCGCCCGCAGCGTCCGCGTCGTCGCATCCGCCTCCGTCATCGCCTCCCCGTACAACACCTTCCCCCGCTCCCCAGCCGTCACGCTAACGTCGTACACCGACTCCCCCATATACCGCCGCACCATCGATGGCCAGTACGTCTCCCGCAAATACCGCTCGTCCAACTCAAACAAATACCAGGCCACCTCCTCACCATCCCGAAACACCGGAACCTCTACCAGCAACGAGTCCCGCTCCACCCGCGGAGGCCCACGCCCCTCCTCCACCCGCCGCAAAATCTCCTCGCGAAAAGAATCCCACTCCCCCGGCCAACTCATCGGCGTCTTCTCTCCCGTCGCCGGATCCAGCAACTCCAGCCCCACCACTCCCTTCTTCGGCGTCGCCACCGCGATCCGGCTAAACAAAGAAACCAGCCCCGTCCCGCGCCGGAACTCCTCCTCTTCCCGCGGCACCAACCCCTCGGTCGTCTCCCGCAAATCCCTTTCGAACCCCCGCGCCATCAGCTCCAACTGCGACGCCAATCCCGCCCCCATCTGCTGCCGCTCGGCCTCACTCAGCTCCCCCGTCCATCGATACTGCAACACCGCCAGCAAGCTGCACAGCCCCACCATCACCACCACCCAGCCCCACTCCTTCACCCGCGCGCGCAATCCCAATTCGAAGCCTCCCTTCGCAACCTCCATTAGACTCCTTCTCCCCCTCCCCTTTCCGTTAAGCGATGTTAAGGCCGTCGACCCCCGCCCATAACAGTCCTTAACGTGACATCACTCCCGATCCGGGGTTTGCTGGTACCAGGAGCATCCAATGAAACTTACCACCGTCCTGCTCATCCCCGCCCTCGCCGCCACCCTCACCGCCCAACCCCCCCGCGGCGGCGCGCCCCCCCTCGCCTCTCTCAAGGCCGTCCCCGTCCCCACTCCCCCCGGTCTCGACCGCTACGTCCGCGACACCCGCGCCCTGGTCGTTCTTGGCAAGGCCCTCTTCTGGGACATGCAAGCCGGCAGCGACGGCAAAACCGCCTGCGCCTCCTGCCACTTCCACGCCGGTGCCGACCACCGCCTCCAAAACCAGCTCGCCGCCCCCGCCGCCTCTCTTGCCACCATCGCCCCCCACCAAACCCTCACCCCCAGCGACATCCCCGTCCGTCGCCTAGCCAACCCCAACGACAACCCCGCCGCCGACCTCCCCGACACCC
>JANODS010000986.1:0-7977 GCA_031412835.1 Acidobacteriota bacterium
CAGCCCACTTCCAGCAGGTTAACCGCCGAATTTAGGATCATGCGCGCCGCGGGTTCGTATGTTGTTGAGGGGGTGCGGCGGCGGCGCTTTGGTCCGCGCGCCAAAAGCCCGCTGTGCTGGACCCCGAAAACTAGACACAAAAACGGTTATTGCTTAAGTGTAGGAGGGCATTGAAAATGAAGGAGAATCAATGCCTCGAACGCGCAAGACTCACTCGCCGGCTTTGAAAGCCAAGGTGGCGGTGGAAGCCATCAAAGAGCAGCGAACGGTTTCCGAGATCGCCCAGACCTTTAGCGTCCACCCCAATCTGGTTTCCAGTTGGAAGCGCCAGGCTCTGGAGTTGCTGCCGGAGATTTTTATCCCCCAGTCCGCCGGTCCGGCGCGGCCTGAAACCGACCCTGAGAAGGAGGAGCTCTACCGCCAGATCGGCCACATGAAAGTCGAGTTGGACTTTCTCAAAAAAAAGGCTAGCCTGCTCGACTGAAGACAAACGCCAATGGATCGACCCTTGCCACCCCAGACTGAACATCCAGCAGCAGTGCCAACTGTTGGGCCTGTCCCGCTCAACCTACTACTGGGTTCCTCGCCCAGAGAGCGCCGAGAACCTTTGGCTGCAGCGCCAGATCGACGAACTCTACTTGGCTCACCCGTTCTACGGCAGTCGCAAGATGGCCGTCGTACTCGGGATCAATCGCAAACGCGCCCAACGACTGATGCGCCTGATGGGCATCGAGGCTCACTACGCCAAACCGAACTTGAGCCGTGCGACTCCTGGCCATCACATCTACCCGTACCTTCTGCGCGGGCTGCCGATCGAGCGGGTTCACCAAGTGTGGAGCATCGATATCACCTACATTCCGCTACGACAGGGTTTTCTATATCTGGTGGCCATCGTGGACTGGTACAGCCGCTACGTCTTGAGTTGGGAGCTTTCCAACACCCTCGATGTCGGCTTTTGTTCGGCGGCTCTGGCCACCGCGTTGGACCAGTATGGGCGTCCCGAAATCTGGAACTCCGACCAGGGCTCGCAATTCACCTCAACTGCGTTTTTTTGGCTCCTCTGCTGGCGCTGGAGGTCGCCATCAGCATGGACGGGCGGGGACGGGCGCTCGACAACGTTTTTATCGAACGGGTGTGGCGTTCGCTCAAGTACGAACTGATCTATCCGGGGGATTTTGGTTCCGGCGAGGAGTTGCGGGAGGCTCTCATCAAGTACTGGAGATTCTACAATCACGAGCGGCCGCACCAAGCGCTTGGGTACGCAACGCCTGCGGACTTGTTTGGCAACGGCGCTCGGGGATGAGGGGGGCGCTGCCCCCCGGCCCCCGGGATTTAACGCTTTGGGGCCAGGATGTTCAGGGCGGCGGAAACCCGGAAACCGGGTTCCCGCCTCATCCCGGCACTGAGGTGGCGCTCAGGTCGCTTCCCAGCGTTGCCTTATCCTCCACTCAGGTGGAAAACAGTCTACCGAATCCCGACCAACTGTGTCATCCTGGTCTCGGTAATCAGCCCCTCTCTACACTTAAGACTCACTTACTTTCGTGTCTAGCCAACGGGGTCCACCTCAACGCGCCGTATGGGCGCTTTCGGGTGCAGGAGCTGGATTTCTACTTTCAGGACAACTGGCGAGTGAGCCGGTCGCTGACGCTCAATTTGGGGCTGCGTTGGCAGATGCACCCTTCTCCGACGACCGAGGACGGGTTGACCGTGGGTTTCGACCTGAAGAACAACGCGCTCATTTTGGCTAACCCGCCGCAGTTTTATGTCGATAAGGGTTACACGACGCAGACGATTATCACGAACATGCAGAACCTGGGCGTGAAGTTCACGACGCCGGAAGCGGCGGGCGCTCCGACGACGGGGATTCGCAATAGCAATGCGAATTTTGGCCCGCGGCTGGGTTTTGCTTGGACGCCATTTGGCGATAAGATCGGGACCGTGATTCGGGGTGGCTACGGCGGCTATTTCTATCCGGTGCCGATTCGTAACTCGCTGCGGGTTGGAATTGCGAACTTGCCCTTCCAGGCAAGTTACAGCCAGAGCTTTATCAACGCTACGCAGGCGCCGGACGGGTTGCCGAACCTGCTGTTGCGGACGCCTCTGAACGTGGTGGCGGGCTTGAATAGTACGAATGTGGTGAATACGGCAAATACGTCGGCATTGGTTCCAGGGATTGGCGTATCGACGCTGGATCCGACTTATCCTCCGGCCCGGGTGAACCAGTCGACGTTGACGATTGAGCAGCCTTTGAAGGGCGGTTCAGTATTCCGGGCGACTTACTTGTTTGTCCAGTCGACGAATTTAGACCAGAACTATCAGTACAACGCGGCACCTTCTACTTACGTCTACACGGTACGTAACGGGGTGATTCCGCCGACCGGGCAGTTTGCGGCGACGGCGACTCGGCCTTACGATCAGCGGACTTGGGGCACGAATCTTTTGTCGACCAAGTACGGTTGGGCGAACAACAGCGCGTTCCAGTTCAACTATCAGCGGCCGTACAAGAACGGCCACTCGTATCAGATCTTCTACGTGTTCTCGCGGGCGTTCCGCGTGGGCGGCAATACGTTCCGCGACAACGTGTTGTTCCCCGAGCAACTGTTTGCGCCAGGGGCGCTACCGACTGGGTTGAATCCGGGGACGATTCTAGAGCCGAGCCGCGAGTTGAATCGAGCGCTGAACTATCGGCCGGACGTGGCGATTCCTGTTCATCGCGTGAGCTTCAATGGGGTGGTTGATCTGCCCGTTGGGAAGGGCAAGCGGTTTTTGGGCAACGCCAATAAGTGGGTAGACGCGTTGGTGGGCGGCTTCCAGATGGCGGGTACGGGTAATGTGGTTTCGCAGCAGTTCTCGCCGTCGCCGAACAATTGGGGGCCGACGAGCAAGATCGAGATATATAAAGATTCTGTGCCGGTAACGGATTGCCGGAGCGGAAATTGCCGCCAGGCCTACCAGTGGTTCAATGGTTACTTGGCTCCGCCGCAGATTAACAACTCCGTGAACGGGGTGAGCGGTCTTCCTTCTAACTACACGCCTTACCAGACACCGATTAACAACACGCCGGGTGCCGCTAACTATGGGACGAACAACGTGTTAGTGCCGCTGCGGAATGGTACGTCGGTGCTGACGGCGTTTTCGCCGGGTCCGGCGGGGGCTCATCCATTCTGGAAGACGACGCTGATGGGGCCATTCAATTATATTGCGGACATCTCGATTTATAAGGTGTTTTCGATTACGGAGCGGTTTAAGTTCCGGCTGAATGTGGACGCCTTTAATGCGCTCAACATACAAGGATATGTGAACCCGAATACGCTGGACGGGATTCAGCAGATCAATACTTCGTACTGGACGCCCCGGCAGATTCAGCTTTCGGGGCGGTTTACGTTCTAAGCGAGACCGGGGATCTGGCGGAGGACCCGTTCGAACTCGGCGGATTGGCGGGTGAAGCCGAGGTCGGTGGGGTGAGCGCTGTCGATGGTGCCTTCGCCGTCACAACCTAGGAGGGTGTCGGCTTTCAAGTAGTAGAGATGGGGCACCTTTCTCGGCTTGGAATTTCGCGAACTCCTCGCCGAGGGCGGCGTGGTTGTGCTCGGCGAAGAAGCGGGTGACTTTGGGTTCCATTTTGCCGTTGCCGGAGAAGCCGAGATTGATGATTTCGCGGTTGAAGGCGCGGCCGAGGATGGCGGGGTGGGTCATGCCGGGGCGGGAGGCGGAGATGCCGTGGGTGATGCACGTTCCGCGAAAGGCGAGGGGGCGTCGGTTTGTGGGTAGAGATCGAGGCCGCTCGCGGCGGGAGATCATGTTTGGCTGGTCGTAGTCCGCCCAGCGGGGAGGTGGAGACGATCGCAAAGGGGCTGGGCTGCGTTGGCGCATGGGCCTCATTAACTAAGCTAGTAACTTTGCGGCGTCTTTGGCGAAGTAAGTCAAGATGATGGAGGCCCCGGCGCGTTTGATGGAAGTTAGTGATTCCATCATCATCCGGTCGCCGTCGATCCAGCCGAGGCGGGCGGCGGCGACGATCTGGCTGAACTCGCCGGAGACCTGGTAGGCGGCGATGGGGACGTCGAAACGGTCGTGAGCTTGGCGGATGATGTCGAGGTAGGGCAGGGCCGGCTTCACCATCAGGATGTCGGCCCCCTCTTCGAGGTCGAGGGCCATTTCTTTCATCGCCTCGCGGGCGTTGGCGGGGTCCATTTGATAGGTTCGGCGGTCACCGAATTGGGGCGTTGATTCGGCGGCTTCGCGGAAGGGGCCGTAGTAGCTGGAGGCGAACTTGGCGGCGTAGGCCATGATGGGGGTTTTGGCGAAGCCTGCTTCGTCGAGGGAGTCGCGGATGGCGGCGACGCGGCCGTCCATCATGTCGGACGGGGCGACCATGTCGGCCCCGGCGCGGGCGTGGGTGACGGCGGCGGTGGCGAGCCATTCGAGGGAGATGTCGTTATCGACGTCGCCGTCGACGATTTTTCCGCAGTGGCCGTGGGAGGTATATTCGCAGTTACAAACGTCAGTGATGACGAGGAGCCCGGGGACTTCGCGCTTGATGGCGCGGATGGCGCGCTGGACGATGCCGTCCTCATCGTACGCGCCAGAGGCGTCTTCGTCCTTGTGCTTCGGGATGCCAAAGAGGATCACGCCGCCGATGCCTAGCGCCTTGATGGCGGCGCACTCCTTAACCGTCTCGTCGATCGACATCTGGTAGTTACCCGGCATCGCGCCGATCTCTTTGCGGATGCCTTCCCCCTCTACGATGAACAGCGGAAAGATGAAATTGGAGGGTTGGAGGTGGGTTTCGCGGACGAGGTCGCGCATCGCCGGGCTTTGACGAAGGCGACGAGGGCGGTCGATGGGGAAGGGCATACGCCCATTATGCTACTTGCAAGCGCCGGTACAGATCGATTCCGAGACTTTTTGAGACGGGCCCAGAATGCCCGGGTCTTCGACGCTCGGTCGACGGACGCTCATACTCTCGACGGTTTGCCCGTTGGTGGTTTTCTTTTCGATCAGCTGGTGTTCGCGGAGTTGTGGCTGGTCGGAGTTCGGCCTGCCGGGCTGGTTCATTCCGTAGACCGAGATCTGTTTCGTCTCGGAGCCATCGGGGCGCTTCCGCAGTTCGGCGACCGATTGGGCGTTGAGTTGGAGTTGGCCGGTAGCCGGGTTGGCGATGTACTGGGCTGAATTCTCGACCGTGGCACCGTTCGCCTCCTTGGTCTGCTTCACTTCTTTCGAGGCCGTCTGGAAGTTGCCGTTGGCGTCGCGCCGCTCGATGGTGAGCGCCTCTTCCTTGGTTTTGTCCCCGGTTTCGATGCGGGCTTGTTTCCGTTCGATCAGCTCGATGCCGCCATTCAGGTTGGGCCGCGCGACTTGGGTATCAATCGTTTCGACGTTGCCGACCTTGCGCGCCACGGCGGTCGTCTTTTCGGTCATCGAAAACCCGCCGCTGAGGTTGCCCTTGAACACCTGGGTCTCGATGGTCCTGGAGCCGTCGGCGTTCTTGCGTTCTTCGATCTGGAGCTTCTCTGGCGGTCCAGGTTGGCCGTTTCCGTCGTAACGATGTATGATTCGTTCGACCACCCGACCGGTCGCGTCGTCCTTGATGACCCGCTCCTCAGTCCGCTCTACCGGCGAAAGCCCGCCGTTCAAATTCCGGACCGATTCCGCCTTGGCCCCTTTCGTTACGGTGCTCTCGAGCGTCAACTGACGGTTTCCATTTGTATCGAAAGTATAGGCGCGCGTCGTGCTGCCTTCTTGACCCTGGACGACGATAAGACTGCAAAGGGCGAATAGCAAAACCCGCATAAAGGCTCTTTCGGCGGTTTCGGCCAAAAACTTCAGGGCCGTGCCCCTTATAATGTAAAGGTGGACCGCTCCTTTTATATTGAAACATTTGGCTGCCAAATGAACGTGCATGACTCGGAAAAGGTCATCGGCACGCTGCGAGAACGCGGCTATCTGCAGAAGGCGACGGCGGAAGAGGCCGGGTTGGTGCTGTACAACACCTGTTCGATTCGGGATAAGGCCGAGCAGAAGGTCTTCAACAAGCTCCAGAACTTTAAGAAGGGCGCGGCGAAGGGCGGCCAAGTTTTTGGGGTGTTGGGTTGCGTGGCGCAGCAGGAAGGCGAAAAGATTTTTGATCGGGCACCGCATGTTTCGCTAGTGGTCGGTTCGGCTAGTTACACGAAGTTTCCTGAGCTTCTCGTGCAGATTGAGCAGGGCGAACGGCGGGTGACCGGGCTAAGTTTGGACGTCGACGAGGCGTTTGACACGCCGTACACGCGGCGGGATAACCCGTACCGGGCGTTCGTCACGATCATTGAAGGCTGTGACAAGGCTTGTTCGTATTGCGTTGTGCCGTTTACGCGTGGCCCAGAGCGGAGCCGGACGGCGGATAGCGTGATCGACGAGGTTCGGCGGCTGGCTGATTTGGGTTATTCCGAGATCACCTTGCTGGGGCAAAACGTGAATTCGTATCGGGATCCTTCGCCGAAGGGCTGGGATTTTGCGACTTGTTTGGAGCGCGTCGGGCAGGTGAAGGGGATTCGGCGGGTTCGTTTTACGACCTCGCATCCGCGGGACTTTACGAAGGCGATCGTCGAGGCGATCGACGAGACGCCGACGCTTTGTAACCATATTCATCTGCCGGTGCAGAGCGGATCGGACCGTGTTTTGAAGGGGATGCAGCGGCTTTACACTCGGGAGCAGTATCTCGAGCGGATTAGTTGGATGAAGGCGGCGAAGCGGCCGATGACGATTACGACAGATATCATCGTCGGGTTTCCGGGTGAGACGGACGAGGACATCGAGGATACGCTGGGGTTACTCGACGAGGTGCAGTTCGACGCGATCTTCAACTTCAAGTATTCGCAGCGGCCGAACACTCCGGCGCTGGGGATGGGGGATCATATTCCGGAAGAGGAGAAGGGCCGTCGGCATATGAAGGTGCAGGAGCGGCAGCGGATGATCCAGATACAGAACAACGCGAACTATGTAGGGGATACTTACGAAGTTCATGTGGAGTTCTTTAATTTGGCGACCGGCCAATGGGTGGGGAAGACGACGCAGCATAAGACGGTGAATTTCTCTCACCCCAGCGGGCAGGCGGCGGATTTACTGGGTCAGTATGTGAACGTGTTAGTGATGCGGGCTGGGCCCGTGTCGCTGGTTGGCGAAGCAGCATAGGATTTTTTGGAGGGCGCGTGGAAATCGAAATGAAGATTCGGGGCCTGATGATGGACCCGGTAACACAGACGCCCATTGTCATCCTGAAGGATGTGGACGGCGGTACAATCTTGCCGATTTGGGTCGGAATGTACGAAGCGAACGCGATCGCGCTGGAGATTGAGAAGGTGGCGACGCCGCGGCCGATGACGCACGATTTGATCAAGACGTTGTTGGCCGGGCTGGACGCCAATGTTAGCGAGGTAGTCGTCAACGAGTTGCGGGATGATACTTTCTACGCGATGATTTGGCTGGAGAAGGACGGCGAGTTGATTACGATTGATTCGCGGCCCTCGGACGCGCTGGCGCTGGCGCTGCGGACGGATTGCCCTATTTTTGTGGATGAGCAGGTGATTCGGACTTCGAAGGCGACTAACTCGGTATCGGATAAAGTTACGAACGACGAGTTGAAGCGGTGGCTGGAGAGTCTGAACGACGAGGACCTCGGCCGGTACAAGATGTAATGTTGGAGATTTTCGAGCGGTTGGCGGCGGCGGGTATTGACCTGCTGCCGGCGGAGGTAACGACGCATTTTCTGTTTGTGCGGGATGGGTTCGTTTCGCTGGTGGAGCGGCGGGAGAAAGGGTTTGGGAGTGTGGGGACGGCGGGGCTGATGGTGGAGAGCGGGTACGCGGCGCTGCTGTGGCGCGGCGGCGAGGCGTTTTTTGTGGGGAAGGGGTATGAGCGGCGGGCGACCGCCGAAGAGGTGTTGGCTCTGCGGCGGTTTGAGGGGGATTTGCGGGCTAGTTTAACGGGGGAGTG
>JANODS010000987.1:0-3290 GCA_031412835.1 Acidobacteriota bacterium
CCGCGCCGGCTCCGGCCCCCCTCGCCGCCCCCGCATCCATCCAGCGAGACGCCCACGGTCTTCCCCTGATCGAAGCAAAGTCCCTCGACGACCTCCTCTTCGCCCAAGGCTTCGCCACCGCCCAGGATCGACTCTGGCAAATGGAATCCCTCCGCCGCGCCGCCACGGGCACCCTCTCGGAAGTCATCGGCACCGCCACACTCCCCATTGATCGCGAAACCCGTTCCCTCCGCATGGCCCGCATCGCCGAACGCCAGCTCGCCGCCCTCTCCCCCGCCGACCGCGCCACCCTCGCCGCCTACGCCCGCGGCGTCAACCATTACATTCGCTCCCAACGCGGCAACTACCCCATCGAATTCCGCCTCCTCGGCTTCGACCCCCGACCCTGGCGCATCGAAGATTCGCTCGCCGTCGGCCTCCTCATGTTCCGCAGCCTCTCCTCCACCGGCCGCATCGAACTCCAAAAAACGCTCCTCCTCGAAAAAGGCGACCCCGAAAAAATCAACCTCCTCTTCTCCTCCCTCGGCGGCCAGGATGTCCAACCCGGCTCTAACGCCTGGGCCCTGTCCGGGACTCGCACCGCCTCCGGCAAAGCCCTCCTCGCCAACGACCCCCATCTCGAACACAGCCTCCCCGGCACTTGGCACGCCGTCCACCTCCGCGGCGACGGTCTCGACGTCTTCGGCTTCACCGTCCCCGGCATCCCCGGCGTCGTCATCGGCCGCAACCCCCGCATCGCTTGGGGCATCACCAACCTCGGCTTCGATTCGCAAGACTACTTCCTCGAACAACTCGACCCCAACACCGGTCGCTATCTCTATAAGGGCCAAGTCCTCCAGGCCGAACTCGACCGCGAACTCATCCCCGTCAAAAACGCCCCTCCCGTCGAGTTCAAACAATGGGTCACCGTCCACGGCCCCGTCTCCACCCTCGGCAACCGCCAAGCCGCCCTGCAATGGACCGCCGCCGTCCCCGTCCCCTTCCAACTCTCCGTCCTCGCCCTCAACCGCGCCACCAACTGGACCGAATTCCGCGCCGCCCTCGAACACTTCCCCGCCGCCTCCAGCAACTTCGTCTACGCCGACGCCGATGGCAACATCGGCCTTCAAGTCGCGGGCCAACTCCCCATCCGCCGCAACCGTGCCGGCGATGTCCCCGTCGAAGGCACCTCCGGCGAGTTCGACTGGGAAGGCTTCATCCCCTTCGCCGACCTCCCCAGCTACTACAATCCCCCTTCCGGCCGCGTCCTCACCGCCAACCAAAATCCCTTCCCCGCCGACTACAAGTACATCGTCTCCGGAGACTTCGCTCCTCCCTACCGCGCCCGCCAAATCGCTGATCGCCTCGACAGCCCTGACGTCAAAAAGTGGACCCCCGCCGATACCATTCGCCTCCAAGCCGACGTCTACTCCGGCTTTTCCCACCACCTCGCCGCCCACGTTATCAAGGCGTGGCAACGCCGCCAGGCGTCCGATCCCAACCTCGCTCCCGCAATCGAACTGCTGAAGCAGTGGAACGGCCAGATGATGCCCGAACTCCCCGCCCCCCTCATCATTACCTATACCTATCAAAATCTCCGTCGCATGGTCATCGAAAAAGCCGCCCGCCAGCCCGGGGCCAACTACGAACTCAGAATCGGCCCCGCCCACATCGAATCCCTCCTCGACCGCCAAACGCCCGGTTGGTTCCCCGATTGGGATGCCGTCCTGCTCCGCGCCCTCGGCGAAGGCATCGAAGAAGGCCAACGCGCCCAAGGCACCGACGTCCGCAAATGGCGCTACGGAATTTATAACCAAATTACAATCCGCCATCCCCTCCTCGAACGTATCCCCTTCGTGGGCGCTTACTTCAATATCGGCCCCTATCAAGCCAATGGCAGCAGCACTACCGTCAAGCAGACCGCCGCCCGTCTACTGCCTTCTATACGTTTCGTCGCCGACTTCGGCCCCGACCCCGCTGGCGGCCTCTACCATCTTCCCGCCGGTCTCTCCGGCCACGCTTTGTCGTCGCACTTTAAGGACCAATGGCGCGCTTACCAAAGCGCCGAAGGCTTTCCCCTTAACGCCCCCGCTGCGGATACCTTAATTTTGCAGCCGACTCCATAGAAACTCTCCGCCCCTGCCGATACTCTACTAGAAAGAAAATTATGAAGAAACTGCTCGCCGCCTGGGGATTCGTCATGTTGTCCATCCTCGGTGCCTCCGTCTGGTATCTATTCGGCCCCGGCACCGCCCCCGAAGGACAACCCCCGCTCCTCAGCCTCGCCCCCGGCAATCTCAGCCGACTGCAAAGCGATTTCAACGCTGCCTCAGAGAAGATCCGCATCGTAGCCGTCCTTTCCCCCACTCGCCTCGAATCCCTCCACGCCGCCTCCGCCATCCAAATTCTGCTCACGGAATTCGAAGGCGCCCCCATCTTCGCCCAAATCATTTGGGAACCCCAACTGGATTCCGACTGGGCCCCCCCGGCTACCGAAGTCATGGCTCGCGTCTGGGACACCCGCACCAAGCAGTACTGGGATAAAGGCCACCTCGTCTCCTCAAAGTCCGGGCCTCTCCAATTCCGTATTTACACAAGAGGTGCCGCCTGGCGCGACGAAATGCCCCCTCCCGGCTTAACCGCGGAATCGGCCAGCGCGTCCATTGACTCGGTCCGAGCCTATCTCCGCGCCCTCATACCCGCTCAAACCGCCCGTCCGCCAGTAGTCGGAATGCCGACCCGCGCCATTTGATCGTGTTCCCAAAGAACCCCGCCACCCAAAACCCAAAACTCAACAAATCCTGCACCGGCACCCAGTACCACTCCCTCCGACACACAGGATCCCGCAGTACCCCCTCCGCCGTCGCCCAACCCGCCCAACTCCGCACCAAAGCCACCACGACTAACGCTGGCCACCACTCCGGCCGCGCCGCCACCAGCGCCAACCCAATCGGCAACGGATTCGTAAACACCTGCCCCACATATCCCGCCGGTCGCGACCGCCGTGTCGAACGGTTCCATCGAATTCGATGAGCCGCGTTCTTCGCAAAACTCTCGCTCCCAATCCGATGCTCAATCACATAGCTCGATAGCCCCACCCCCAATCCCTTCTCCGCCGCGAAACTCCCCAGTACGAAATCCTCCGCCAAGTACTGTTGCAGCAACTCCCACCCCCCCACCTCTCGAATCGCCGACTGCCGCGCCGCAATCGTCGGCCCCACCGCAAACCGCATCCCCTCCAACATCCTTGCTACCATCACCCCGCCCCAAAACTCCGTATTCATCCCGATCGCCTCCAACCGCGACCAAAA
>JANODS010000988.1:0-12819 GCA_031412835.1 Acidobacteriota bacterium
CTGACCGGCGCCGCGGCGACATTACTATTCCCGCTAGGAACGTGCGTGGGGATCTACGCTCTGTGGGTAATGCTCTTGCCGGAGACGGAACCGCTGTTTCTTAGCCCGCCGGCACCCAATAGAAACGGGCGAGCAAGATAGCGGTGAGGAAGTAAAGAAACGGGCTCATCTGGTGGGCGCGACCGGCGGCAACGGTGAGCAGCGTGTGCTCGACTAGGCCGAGTGCCAAGCCGTTCGCAATGCTGAACTTCAGCGGGATGGCGGCAAGCGTGAGGAACGCTGGAATGGCGACGGCGGAATCGCGCCAGTCGATTTCGCTGGCGTGGGCCATCATCAGCGATCCTACCAGGATCAAGGGCGGTGCGGGGGCGTAGGGCGGCATGGCGCCCAGCCAGGGGCTCAACAGGAAAGACACAAGGAAGAGAATCCCCGTTACGATCACCGTGACGCCGCTGCGCCGTCCGGCGGCCACCCCGGCGGCGCTTTCGATGTAGCTGACGACGGTGGAGGCGCCCAGCAGAGCACCGCCCATGGTGCGACCGAGTCGGCGAGAAGAATGCGTTCGACCCGGGGGATGCGCCCGGCGGAGTCGAGAAGGCCGGCGCGCTTCGAAACGGCGAGTAGCGTGCCGAGGTTGTCGAACAGGTCGACGAAGAGGAACGCGAAGATGATTTCCACGAGGCCGAGGCGAAGGGCACTGGGCATATCGAGTTGCCCGGCGGTGGCGGAGATGGCGGTGAGTGAGATCTGAGGCGGGGGCGGCTGGCCCCAACCCGTCAGCAGTGCCGTGCCAGCGAGGCCGATGAGAATCGCGCAGGGGGACTTGGCGAACGAGGAGGATCGCCGTGAGCAGCAGGCCGCCGAGGGCGGCAAGCGGGCCGGGCTGGTGGAGGTTGCCGAGGGCGAGGGCCGTGGCGGGATGGGGCACGACGAGGCCGACGTTTTTGAGCCCAATGAAGGCCGGTCACGGACAGAAATGGAAACGCCGCGCCGGAGACGAAGACCGCGCCGAGAGCCGTTTGCCAAGGCACGCCCATGCCTTGGACGACGGCGTAGGTGAAATACGCGTTCAGGCCTATGCCGGGGGCCATCGCCAGCGGATAGCGGGCGACGGCTCCCATGAAGATGCTGGCTAGGCCGGCCGAGAGACAAGTGGCCGCCGTGACTGCGGCCACGGGTATGCCAATGGCCGCCAGAATGGACGGGTTGACAAAGATGATGTAGGCCATCGGCAGGAACGTGGTGCAACCGGCGAGGATTTCGGTCTGCCAGTTCGTGCCTACTCGGCCAGTTCAAAATACTTCGCCAACCAATGCATTAGTTGACGCGGAAGGAGCTGATGCGGTTGTTCCAGTTACCGCGGTTCAGGTTGCGCATGTTGGGGACGTCGCGGGTGATAGCTTCCGTACGCCCGCGCAAATCTTCCTCGTCAAATATCTCGACGCGCGACGCGCGGCCGAAGAAGCGGATGGAGGTGAAACGGTTATTCCAATCGTTGCTCACACGGCGGCGTTGGTCGCCGGAGAGGACGCAAAAGGCTTCGCCGCGGAATTGGGGGTCGTTGTAGAAACATGCACCGTCCCCGTCAAGCTTCCACATATTGGCGTTCTGGTCAAAATATTTTTCGCGGTTGCCGGCTCCGCCACCCATGCCCGAGTTCTTCGGCGGGAGGCGATTGTTGTTGTAGCCGTCGTTATTGCGATTGCGATTGTTATTGTTATTGTTATTGTTATTGTCGTACCGGCTGTTGCCCTGACGATTGGTCCGATTGTTGTTGTTTTGCTGATTAAAGTTGTTGGAGACGAGACGAAGGCTCCATTGCTGGTTGACCTCGTTGTTGCGGTCGTAAGTGTTGATTTTCACCCCATTGTTCGTGGAGCCGTTGGGGATATCGAGCGCCTTGCCGGAGGCGTTGACGATAATCACGGAGCCATTGTTACCGGATTCGATGCGCCAGCGCTGGGCATCGCTATTGTTGACCGGCTGGCCGGAGACC
This sequence comes from Acidobacteriota bacterium, assembly GCA_031412835.1. GTDB lineage: Bacteria > Acidobacteriota > Terriglobia > Bryobacterales > Bryobacteraceae. The sequence goes on from JANODS010000988.1 coordinate 1,997, forward strand.
GGTTCGGAGTTGTTGTTCCGGGTCTGCGTGAGGGCGTTGCCGTTCATTCCGTTACGGAGAATGACGAATCCTCCCCCGGCATCCTGAATGTCCCACGTCTGGTTGTCTGTTCCACGGCTATCGTACTGGATGATGGTGCGTTGATCGTTGCGGTCGAGGTCGAGCACTTTCCGTGAGACATTGCTCATGATTTCGTATCGTCCAGGTCCGTTATAGCCAGCTTGACCGAACGCGGCCAAGGGCAGGAGAGCGGCAAGAAGTAGTTTCTTCATGAAAGTGAGATGCTTTTCCTAGAAGCCGAGTTCCTTGAGAACTGATTTTGCCTTATAGACTTTGCGCAAACTCTCGAGGATACCTTGGCTGGCGACGTGGACGGAGCGTCCGCGGGCGTCTCGATAGAGGTACTGATTCGGCAGGCCCTCGATGTTGCCGTCGAAGAGAATGCCGATAAGTTCGCCCTTGGTGTTGACGGTGGGGCTGCCGGAGTTGCCGCCATGGGTGTCGGCCGTGGAGACGAAGTTATACGGCGTTTTGAGTTTCAGGGAGCGCTTGGCCGCGAGCCAGTTCGGGGTGAGGGCAAAGGGTTCGACGCCGGTGGCCCGAGCGAAGAGCCCGGCGATGTCGCTGGCCCACGGGACGGCGACGCCGGCGGCGTTCGTATAGCCCTTGATGGGGGCGTAGGTGAGGCGGAGGGTGAAGGTGGCGTCCGGGTATTCGCCGTCGCCGTAGATGGCGAAGCGGGCCTGGGCGATGCGGGAGGCGCTGGCCACTGTGACGGCCTGGACGCGGTCTTCATAACGCTTGCGGGCGTTGCGGGCGGGGCCATCGAGCGCGAGGGCGATGGTCATCATGGGATCGTCGAAGGCGGCCGAGGATTTGCGCACGGCGACGTCGGCGAGTTTGGAGTTCGTCACGTAGAAATCGGCGGCGGCGGCCGGGGTGCGGCCGGCGAGGATCTGGACCACGAACGGTTCGGCGGGGCCGAAAGTGGTGACGAGGTTTTCGAAGAATGTAGTGAGCGTCAGCTTTTCGAGGGCGGGATAGATGGGGGCGCTGGAGAAGAGGCTTTGCTCCATGGCGTCGAGGTTGGCGTCGTTCCACTCACGAAGTCGATCACCGTTCGGTTTGGCTTTTTCGGTCTTGTAGCGAAGCAGGCCTTTCGCAAGACCGAACAGTTCGGAGCCGGAGCCGGGGGCGCGTTCGAGGTAGGTGTAGGTGGCGTAGAAGGTCTTGTACTCGTCGAAGGCGGCGGCGATCTCGTCCCAGGTTTTGCCGAAACGGGCTTGCTTGGCGGGGTCGTCGGCAATGGCCTTGCGGAGCTTGGTTTCCTGCTCCAGCTTGCGGCGCATGAGTTCGGGGTCCTTGAGGCCGCCGAGGAAGCCGGTGCGGGCTTTGACGCTGTTCTGCAGACTGGCGAGGAGATCGCGGGCGATGCGTTTATTCTCTGGATCCAGTTCGCCGAAGGCTAGCAGCTTCTTGATGAGGCGGCCGTTCGAAGCAAGCGAAAACGGCATGACGACGTCGCGTTGGAACTCCAGATCGGCGTACGTGGCGAGCCGGTCCGTGGAGCCGGGGTGGCCGGAGGTGAACGTCAGGTCGCCGTTTTTAGCTCCGGTCTTGGACCAGGGGAGAAAGTTTTTAACGGCGACCGGTTTGCCGTTTTCGTAGGCGCGGAACAGGGCGAAATCGAGGCAGTAGCGGGGGAAGGTGAAGTTGTCCGGGTCGCCGCCGAAGGCCGCGATGGCTTCCTCCGGGGCGAAGACCAGACGGACGTCGGTGTACTTCTTGTACTGATAGAGATCGTATTGACCGCCGGAGTAAAGGGTGACGACCTCGCAGCGGTTGCCGCTGGCGGCGCATTCCTTTTCGAGGGCGGAGGCGTTCGAACGACGGGTGCGGGCGGCGTCGGCGGGGGAAGTCGCGTCGGTGGTGCCCGCTTTGATCTTGTCGGTGACGGTTTCGATCTTGAGCAGGACGTTGACTTCGAGGTTGGGGCAGGGCTTTTCGTCGGCCGGAGCGGCGGCGGCAAAGCCGTTCTTCATGTAATCATTTTGCTTGGTAGCGACTTGGTAGATGCAGTCGGCTCCGACGTGATGGTTGGTAAAGAGGAGGCCGTTCGGCGATACAAAGGAGCCGGAGCCGCCATTGTTGAAGCGGACCGAGGACATTTGGAGCCGATTGAGGAACTGGTCTGTCACGGTGAAACCGTAGGCCTTTTTGACGGCATCGCGGGGGAACTTGTTGAAGAGCCACATGCCTTCGTCGGCGGCGATGGGCAGATTGAAAAAGATGAGAATCGAGGGGACAAGCAAAAGACTACGCATTTCCTCCATTGTCACACAGGGAAATTTACAGTGCTCTAAGTTATAGAAAAAACACACGTTAGGTCGATTTCTGCGGAATGCTGAGTGTACAAGTAGGCGGTTCTTGTGTGATACTGCAAGTTCGGCTAACCGCAATGAACCAAGTGGACGAGGCGATTGCCCGTTATCACAAGATCCTCGAAACAGAACCTTTCCGCGATTTAGGCTGGGTAGAGCAGTTCCATGCTACTTTGCGCGCGCGGAAGTTGGAACTGGCCGGTCGCCCGGTTTCGCCGTTTTTGCGGCCTCACTTGGTGACGCGCAAGCAGTTTGACAACCTGGTAACGGGTGGCCAATTACTTGCGTCGGCGGTGGATAAGATTCGGCAGTTGGCGATGGCCGATCCCACCTTGATGGCGCGGATGGATCTATTGCCGGCGGAGCGCATGTTAGCTGCGGTGAACCCGGGTTACAAGCATTTCGCGGTAACTGGTTTGCTCGGTACGGCGATTGAGAACGGGCACATGCGGTTTTCCGACTACAGCGCCGCTACGCCGGTGGGAGTTCACTACAGCGAAGTGCTGGGTGACGTGTTTTTCGAGACCGGGCCGGCCAAAGAGTTCCGCAAGAAACATAAGCTATCGAAGTTAGGCGGAGTGAAGTTTTTGCAGGCCGCGCTGTTGAAGGCCTACAAAGAGTTTGGTGGCAAGAAGGCGCCGCAGGTGGCGATTCTGGAAATGAAGCACCCGTTTGCGACGCTGGAGAGCCGGGAGTATCATTTGCTCGCCGAGAGTTTCACGGCGCATGGGGTTCCGACGATTGTCGCTTCGCCGGAGCAGCTTGAGTATAGGGACGGGATTCTGCGCCGGGGCGAATTTGTCATTGACATCGTCTATCGGCGGATGAAGACCCGCGAGTTTGTGGTGCAATTTGACCCGAATAACCATGCCTTGGTGCGGGCTTACCGCGAGGGGGCGGTGTGTCTCGTCAATAGCTTCCGTTCGGACATGGCGCAGAAGAAGGCGATCTTTGACTTGCTTACGGACGAGTCGGTACTGGCCCATTTCCCGGTCGCGGATAGGAAGGCGATTCGGGCGTTAGTTCCGACCACCCGGGTGGTAAGCGAGCGAAAAGTAGCTTGGGACGGGGTGAAGGAAGTCGACCTGCCCCAATTCATTTTAGACAATCGGGAGCGGCTGGTGTTGCGCCCGAACGACGATACGGAAGAGCGGCAGACGTATGTGGGGGCGGCGACCCCGGCGGCGGCCTGGGAGCGGGCCATTCGGACGGCGCTGCGGAGCCCGTACGTTGTGCAGGAGAACGTGAAGGTGCCGACTTCGATGTTCCCGGTTTATAGCTACGGTTCGGTGGACTTGAAAGAGATGCGGGTGGATGTGCAGCCGCATGTGTATCTGGGTAAAGTGCAGAGCGCGTCGAGCTGGTTGACGCCGGCGGCAGGTACCTTTTCCACTGTGACGGGACTTACTCCGACTTACATTCTAGAGCCGAAGTAGTTAGTCAGCGCCAGCGTACGCGTCCGAAGTTGTAAGTGAGGCCGACGCCGTAGTGGTCCGGCAGGCCGTGGGTGAGGCTATAGTGCTGGCCGTAGACGTTTGCGGCGAGTCGACTGGAGATTTCGTACTCGACTCCTTCGAAAACCGATAGAAATAACGGCTGGGAAGTGGAACGTTCCCATTGGACGCTGGCGTAGGCGGTGATGTGGCGGGTGACGCGGCGGCCGAAGCCGGAGATGGCGTCGGCGGTGACGGCGGTGGCCCCGGTCCAGCCGAAAGAGCCGGAAATGGAGTTTTCGCCGAAATCGTAGCGGGCGATGAGGGTGGCTCCGAGGCCAGCGCCCGAGTCGTTGCGAAAAAGAAAGGTGGCCTGGCGGGCGACGGCGATATCGAGGTGGTATCCGTTATAGAGGACGGTTGTCGCGGTGGCGGTGAGGTGGTCGGAGGTGTGGGTGGCACCGGCTTCGTGGGCAATTGCGTCTAAGGCCAGACTGTATTCGGTACGGCCGGAGGTGTACTTCCACGTCTGGGGTTGGAAGTACGAGCTTGGGCCGAAAGTATTGCTCCATTCGACTTCGAGGGTGCCGGGATCGAAGAGGAGCGGATTGACAAAGAGGCATCAGCGCGAATCAAAAGGCGAAGTGGCATTATTTTGGGTGGACGGCCGGAGGCGGGAAGCGCCGCTTCGTTGCTTGTTCAAAGCTGTAGCTGAGCTCCAGCAGACGCGGCTCCGAGCAGGCGGTGCCGGTGAAACTGACGGCGAGCGGGGTGGGCTGCGGGTTGAAGCCTTCCGGCGGGGCCGGGGTGAGGACGTTGGGGACCTCGCCAAAAGGAACCATGATGGTGGGGTAGCCGGGTTTGGCGGCAATGGCGGCACCGGCGCCGCCGGGGAATAGGAGAGCGTCGAGCTTGTAGGCCGTGATGGCGAAGTCGATGCCTTCGGTGGCGCTGAGTTGGACGTCCTTGGCGCGGTCGGCTTCGTAGCGGGCACGGTCGGCGACCAGGTCTGTTTCGTCGGAGATATCGAGGTTCGACTGGCCGTATTTCAGGGTCCCGGCGGGGGCGTGCGCGAGGTTCCACTCGCGAAGTTCGGTGAGGGTTTTGACAGGAGCGGTGGGGCCGAGGGTGGCGAGCCAGGCGTTGAAATCTCGCTTCATGCCGTATTTGAAGACGGTGGAGCATTCGGCGTCTTTGCCCTTAGCACCGTTGGCGCCACGGCAGGTGCCCCAGCGCTGGAAGGCGCGGGAGGTGACGCTGGGCAGGTCCACGGGATCGATAATGACCGCGCCTTCTTTGACGAGGACGGCGATGGCATCGGCCATGACTTGAGCGGCGGCGGGTTCCTGGCGGTCATAGAACGTCGCGCGGGGAATGCCGATGCGGGCACCTTTGAGACCGTCGCGACGGAGGAACTTGCTGTAGTCGTTTTTGGCGGGCGGGGTGCAGCGTTTGGTGGCGGGGTCGTTGGGATCGAGGCTTTCGAGAACGCCGAGGAGGACGGCGGTATCGGCGATGGACTTGGCCATGGGGCCGGCGGTGTCCTGGTCGGCGGTGATGGGGATGATGCCGTAGCGGGAGATGCGGCCGACGGTGGGCTTGATGGCGGCGAGGCGATTTTGGTTGGCGGGGGAGAGGATCGAACCGGAGGTTTCGGTGCCGATGTTGGCGGCCCAGAAGTTGGCGGCGGTGCCGATTCCGGAGGAGGAGCCGCCGGTCATGAGGACGGGTCGGCCGTCGGCGGTGGGTCGGGGATCGCGGCGGGGGTCGTAGGGGTTGAAGCCGTAGCTGCCGACGGAGTTGTAGTTGGTGGGCATGGGGGTGGGACCGCCGGCGACCCAGTTGGCGAGTTCGGTCATGCCGGTTTTGGCGATGATGATGGCACCGGCGGCGCGGAGGTTTTTGGTGAGGGTGGCTTCGTAGGGTGGGGTGTAGCCCGAGAAGGCGAGGGCCCCGCCGGTGGTAGGCATGGAGGTGGTGTGGATGTTGTCTTTGAGGGCGATGGGGATGCCATGGAGGGGGCCGCGGAGGCGGCCTTGTTTGCGTTCGAGGTCGAGTTGGTCGGCTTCGGCGAGGGCGCGGGGGTTGACGGCGAGGGAGGCGTTGAGGAGGTCTTCGTAAGTCGCGATGCGTTCGAGGTACTGCTGGACGAGTTGGCGGGAGGTGACCTTTTTTTTGCGAAGAGCTTCCTGCATTTGGGGGATGTTGGCTTCGACGACGGAGAATTTGGTTGGGCGCTGAGCGAAGGCGGGGGTCAGCGAGAGGAGGGTGAGAGACACAAGGAGGCGAGAGAGCATTAGCCTTAGGCTAGCAGGCGCACTGCCGCCACGTCGGATTGCTCGTCCGACAGAAGAAAATTGCCGATGTTACGCAATTGAAGCGCAATAGCCATGGAAGGTTCATTTCCGATTGAGAAGCTTATCGCCATGAACCTTCGATCTCTATTCGCGGGGCTGACACTGCTCGCCCCGAATTTTTGCCTAGCTCAAGGGCCGGCGGCTGGGCCGGACCCGGTGTTTTTGGCCCGCTTGTTGCAACGGCATCGACCGCAGGCGATGGCGTTCGAATTTGCGGCGATCGGCGACCAGCAGTACGGCCCGGTTGGAGAACGACAATGGCCGGCGCTGCAGGCGTCGATCAACACTTCCGGGGTGCCGTTGACAATTCACGTGGGCGATGTGAAGAGTGGCAGCACGCTTTGCAACAACGCGATGTTTGCGAATCGGTTGGAGTCCTTCAACAACTTCGAAATGCCAATGATGATTACTCCGGGCGACAACGAATGGACGGATTGTCATCGTGAGAACAATGGTTCGTTTGATTCGCTCGAAAGACTCGACTACTTACGGAGTACTTTCTATCGGGACAATCAGAGTTTAGGAAAACGGAAGATGATGGTAACTCGACAGAGCGAGGATCCCCGCTATGCGAAGTACGTTGAGAATCAGATGTGGTCGATGGGGAATGTTCTGTTCGCTATGGTGCATATTGTGGGAAGTAACAACAATCTAGGTCGGAACGCGGCTAATGATCGGGAATGGCAGGAGCGGACGGACGCGAACTTTAATTGGCTGAAGACCATTTACAGTGTGGCGCGGGACAACGACTTTGCGGGCGTGGTGTTGATGATGCAGGCCAACCCGGGATGGAATGGGGTTCCGGTGCGGGTATCGGGCCTGGAGACCGGGATGCAGGATTCGTTGTTTGTGATTGAAGACGAGACGATCGTGTTCGGTCGGCCTGTCTTGATGATTATGGGAGATTCGCACGTGTTTCGGATCGATAAGCCGATTGTAGGGTCGAAGTCCGGTCAGCCTCTGGAGAATTTCACGCGGTTAGAAGTGCCGGGGTCGAACTTGGCGCACTGGGTGCGGGTACGGGTGGATTCGACGCGGCGGTCGATGTTCGCGTTTGAACCGGAGTATGTACCGGCAAACAGTGCGGCGCAGACTCGACCGTAAGTGGTTCGTTCCCGGGAGGGTCGTATTTGGATGGGCGATCTTCCCGGCTTAGGATAGCCGTAACGCGGCCCATGCGGACCAGTTTAGCTGGACCTCGGCGAGCGTCGGGTAGAGGTCCGGATTGTGGCGTTGGTAGGCGAGGGCGGAAGGACCGTAAGCGGGTTGGATTTCTTGCCGGAAGATGGCTTCGGCGTCGGGTGGGAGGCCGGGCGGGAGAGGGGGCTCTCGATAGAGGTAGAGGTTGGCGAGAATGCGCCAAGTTTTTAAGCGGACTTCGAGGTTCTCTGGAGAGAGGCCGCGGACGTGTTGGGCGAGGGCGACCACGGCATGGAAATGCTTCAGCACGTCGCTACGGAGTTGGTAGGGGGCGGAGCCGCGTCGGGTGATTTCGGCGAAGAGCCAATCGTCGGGGAAGCCGGCCCAATCGCCCGCTATATCGAAGAGATTTTGTTCGACGATGGGGGCTACTTCGTTCTGGAAGATGGACTGGAGTTCAGGGTTGGCGAAAGGGGATTGGGCGATGGCGCGGGCGATGTGGGGATAGTTGAGGCGGACGTCGGTGTCGAGGAAAAGATCGGAGAAGGCGAGCCAAAGGGGTTGGCGGAGGGCGACGTCCATGCGGACATTTTACCGATTTGCAGAGCTCGCCGGCGGTAACCGGCGAGCACTTAGGTTGCCGTTAGAAGATGAACTTCAGAGCGATCTGCATGTTGCGGGGTTCGCCGAAGCCGAGGCCGGGAGCGGTGCCGCCGTTGCGGGTGTTGGTCATGACGCCGAAGGTGGCGGCGGCGGCCAGGGAGGTGCCGGGGTTGGCCCAGTTGGTGCGATTGAACATGTTGAAAATTTCAAAGCGCAACTGGGTGGAGATTTTCTCGGTAATCGGAGTCGCCTTGAAGATCGAGAAGTCGACGGAACCGAAGCCCGGGCCGTAGATGGCGTTACGGCCGAGGTTGCCGAAAGTGCCTTGGGCGGGGCGGCCAAAAGCAGCCGCGTTGAAATAGCGCTGGGTGCGGACGGCGGGGTTCTGAACGACACCGCTGAAGGGGTCGCCGATCAGATCGACGCGGTCGCGCGATTCGCCGGTGCCGCTAACGTTGGTGCCGGCGAGTATGTTGAGCGGGCTGCCGCCGTGGAAGGTCATTAGTGAGTTGACGGTCCAGCCTTTGGTAAGGAGCGGGAGCGCCTTCCCGAAGCGGGGTATGTCATAAGACACAAAGCTGGTGACGATGTGGCGGATATCGAAGGTGGAGTTGCCGCGTTCGTTCCGGAGGTCGTTCGAGTTCGTCGGCATGTTATTCCGCACGTCCGAGGTGTTGTCGATGGCGTGGCCGTAGGTGTAGTTGAAGTTAGCCGTCATCCCCTTAAAGAGCGACTGACGAATCGACGCTTGCAGCGAGTTGTAGCCGCTGTTGGTGGCCGAGTTGAGCTCATTGATGGCGGCTAGCTCGGGGTACTGATTGAAGAACGGACGCCGCTGCTGCGCGCCGGCGACCGGGCCTGGCGTGGGCATGTTGATGTTCTGCAACACGCTGAGCTTGCGACCGCCACTGGCGACATAACCGACCTGAACCAGCGTCGAGCTGGTGAGCTGATGCTGGATATTGAGGTTGTAGTTCATCACGTACGGGATGCGGTAGTTCTGGTCGATAGCATAGGCACCAAACGGCGGGCGGGGTTGCGCCGTGCCAAAGATGGATTGATTCAACGCCAAATCGACGCCTGAAAGTGCGATCGAGTAAACGGGCGAGGAGCCGCCGGGGTTGGCGTGGACGCCAGCCGAGCCGCCGTTCGGGGCACCGGTGTTGGCGACGATAAAGTTCAGTGGCGGCACGTCATAGAAGAAGCCGAAGCTGCCGCGGATGACGGTCTTGCCGCCCTTGACGGGGGTGTAGGCGAAGCCCATACGAGGCGCGAAGTTGTTCAAATCGCGTTGATAGAGCGTATCGAGGCCGGAGCCGGGTCCGACGAAGCCCTTGCCGGCTACGAAGGTCGTGATGCTGTTCTTCGCGTCGTGCAGGGGGCCGTGGTAGGTGTAGCGCACGCCGAAGTTGAGATTCAACTGGGAGTTGACCTGCCAACTGTCGTGGGCCCACCAGTCGAACGAGTTCTGGTAGTAGTCGCGCTGGAGCTGGCCGCGCGTGATCTGGGCGCCGTTCGCATTCGAGGTGTAGCCAGCGAGAAAGTCGGCCATCGCGCGTTGGTTAGTGTTCAGGGTCGAATCCGTAGCCCAGGGGCCGCGGGCACCGTCGAAGGTGAACCGGCCGCGCTTGTTGGTGTCGTAGAAAACATCAAGGCGGGCGCGACGGAATTCGCCGCCGACTTTTAACTGGTGACGGCCGACGGTATACGACAGATTTTCGACCAAGTGTCCGGTTGTGTCAATGCGGCCGAGGGGCTGAGTTTGGCCGACTCCGGCGAAGCCGCTGATGGTGGTGGTGGGAGCGCCGAGCAGCGTAGCTTCGGTGACTCCAGTGTTGAGCCCGATGGCAACGGGGTTGGCGCTGGTGTCGAAGTCGTTGAAGACCTGTTTGAAGTAGTTGACGCCGACGGTGATCTGGTTCACAAGGCGCGCGCCGAAGACGCTGTTCTGCACGATAGAGATGTTGTGCATGCGGCTGGGGGCGACCTGGAAATACTCTTTGTACGGCGAGCCGGAGTCCGCAATCTGCTTCCCGGTGCCGCCGAAGTAGCGACCGGAGATGGTGTGGTTGTCGCTGAAGCGGTGGTCGATTTTGACGATGCCGTTATAGGAATCGTAAATGTTCTGGTCGGTGGACAGGAAGTTGTTCAACGCGCCGGAGGCGGAGTTAAAGCGCGAAGGCCAGAAGGAGCGCATGTTGAGGGCGACCTGGCTGACGGGCACGCCGTATCGGCCGAGGGTGTTGCGCGCATCGGCTACCCAGGCGTCGGACGGGTGAGTGGCGGCGAAGGAGTTGTTCGCGATGGCCTGCTGGGCTTCGCCGGTGGCGAAGAAGAAGGTTTTGTTCTTGATGACGGGTCCGCCGACGGAGAAGCCGTATTGGTTCGAGCGGACGACGCGGGGCTTGGAGCCGACAGCCTGGAGCGGGGAGGCTTCGGCAAAGGCTTCGTTGCGATTGAAGTAGAAGGCCGAGCCGTGGAGGGCGTTGGTGCCCGACTTGATGACGAGGTTGACGGAGGCTCCGCCGTTGCGGCCGGCTTCGGCGCTGGCGTTGGTTTGGACGGAGAACTGGTCGATGGCTTCGACGGGGAGGAGGGTGCCGGCGATGCCGGATACGCCGCCCTGGTTGACGGCGGAGGAGTTATGGAAGGCGTCGTTGTTGTCGGCACCGTCGATCTGGTAGTTGTTGCCGGAGGTGCGCATTCCATTGACGGAAGTGGAGGCGGGCGAGACGCCCGGGGTGAGCTTCAACATCTGGCGGAAGTCGCGGCCGTTCATGGGGAGGTCGGCGACGAGTTTGGGGCCGACGACGCCGATGAGGGCGGAGGAGGTAGTTTCGAGAGATACCGACTGGGCGGAGACTTCGACGGTGGCGGCTTGTTGGGCGACGCCGAGGGAGACGATGACG
>JANODS010000989.1:0-2636 GCA_031412835.1 Acidobacteriota bacterium
TCCGGCTTCAACCCCGCCTGCGCCAACACATGCTTCAGCGGCACCCCCGTCCATTCGGAGCAACTCAACAACCCATGGCTAGCCTGCGCCGTCGCCCCCGGCGTCCCGCGCAACTCTCCACCGCCGTTCCCCGAACACTCCACAAAATGCACCCGCGTCGCCGCCGGCAACCGCTTCAAATCGTCCAGCGAAAACTCAATCGCCTGCTCCACCAACCCATGCACCAGCAGCGTATGCTTCGCCGGGTCGATCTTCGGCACCCCCGCATGGTGCCGCTCAAAGTGCAGAGACGAAGGCGTAATCACCCCATGCAAATCCTGCAGCGGCGTCCGGCTCGAACCCACGCCAACGCTCGCCGTCGACTCCCCCACCGTCCGCGCAATCGTCTCGGTCGCCGCCCGCTCCCCGTAGGGAGTCATCGACTGTTCCACCACACTCGGCGCCTTCGACGACTTCGTACAAGCCGCCAGCGCCGCCGCCAATCCCAGGAATGCTCGTCTATCCGCCATGTCCCAATCTCCTACTGATTCTTCAGCCAATTCTCGTACGAATGCTTCTTCGGTCCCGTGTATTGAATCGTGTCAAAAAACGCCGCATTGCCGTTTAGCCGCGGATCCCCTTCTTCCTTCAGAATCCGTTCCATCTTATCCCGCAAAGTCCGCTTCGTCATCGTCATCCCCGGCTCCGCAAACAGGTTCTTCAAGCAACCCGGATCGGCCTCCACGTCGTACAACTCCTCCGCCGCCCGCTTCCCAAACGAAAGCCTGTAGTACTGATTAAAGCTCGAAATCAGCAGCGTCTTCGTCGGGCTATCGTCCACATCCCGATACCCCGTCTCCGGCATCCCCGCCGGCCAAACATCCGGCATATAGTTCCGAATATAGAGGTATTGCCGCGTCCGAATCGCTCGCACCGGATACCCCGCATCGTTCGGCCGCCCAATGTCGTGCCGCTCCTTGGCCACCATCACGTACTCGCGCGAAGGGTCCACCACCCCTTCCTTCCCGCTCTTCAGAATGTCCACGAAACTCTTCCCCATCACCGTCTCCGGCCGCGCCACCCCCGCCGCTTCTAATATCGTCGGCGCATAATCCCGCGTCGTGATGAAGTCGTTGATCACCCGCCCACCCTTCATCGCGTTGCCCCACCGCACCGCCAACGGAATATGGAACCCGTCTTCGTAAATCTGCCCCTTCACCCGGGGAAACGGCATCCCATGGTCGGAAGTCACAATCACCAGCGTGTTCTCTAGCTCTCCGATCGCCGCCAGCTTATCCAAAGCTTTCGTAATGTAGCCATCCGCATACTCCACTTCCACCGCGTAATCGAGCATATCGCTCCGCACCGCCTTCACGTCCGGATAGTACGCCGGCACCGTCACGTCCGCCAACCTCTTCCCGCTCCGCACTCCTGAACCCTCTTCGTAAACCCGATGCGGCTCCTGAAATCCCATCCAAAAACAAAACGGTGTATCCTTCGGCCGTTGACTCAGAAAGTCCTCGAAATTCCCCGTGTAATCGTTTACCCCAATCCCCGAATACGGCGGCTTCACCTTCTTGGCGTTGAACTCCTTCCCCGCCGGATTATGCGGATACCCGGTCGACTTGAAATCCCCCGGCCCCCAACCCTTCCCGGTCAATCCCACAAAGTAGCCCGCCTTCTCCAGCACCTCCGGGTACACCGCAAACTCCCTCGGCAGAATACTGTTATGGCTCACCGCCTCCCTCGTCTGCCACGAATTCCGCCCCATCAGAATCGAAGCCCGGCAAGGGCTGCACTTCGGGTTCGAAGTGAAGGCATGCGTAAACAACGCGCCCTCTTTCGCCACCCGATCAAACCCCGGCGTCTTCACCCATTTCGCCCCGTAAGCGCTTGCATGCCCAAAGCCCCAATCGTCGAAAATGATGAACAACACATTCGGCCGCTTCGCCGTCTGTGCCCCCGCCGTCACCGCAGCCGCCGCCGCACTCAAAAATGTCCGTCGATTTATCACGAGAATTCAAGATATCGCAAAAGCTCCACCCGCACCTCCCCCCGCCTCTCCGGCCCATATCCCGCCTCGTCCACCGCCACCCGCTCCCCCGTCCCCAAATCCACCAAATACCGCGTCCCCCGCGCCCAACGAATCACCTCTCTCACTGTGCCCACCTCCCCGGATTCCCCCAACCGCGCCTCCCGAAACGCCCGCCCATCCCGCAACACCTGCCACCCGAAAAACTCCGCCGCCGCCCGGGTCGCCGGGGCTGCGTAAAGCTCCCCCGCCGTCCCCACCTGCTCCACCCTTCCCCCCAGCAACAACACAATCCGATCCGCCACCAGCGACGCCTCCTCCTGGTCATGCGTCACAAACACCGTCGTCGTCCGCAAGCTCCTCTGCAACTCCCGCACCAGGCCCCTCATCTCCCCCCGCAGCGCCTCGTCCAAAGCCGAAAATGGCTCATCGAGAAGCAACACTCTCGGCCGCGTTACCAGCGCCCTAGCCAATGCCACCCGCTGCTCCTTCCCCCCAATCACCGTCCCCACCCGTCGCCCCGCCAACTCGCAGATCCCCACCATCGCCATCATTCCCTCCACGTCCCCCGCTCTCCCACGCATCTTCAGCCCAAACTCCTCGTTCCCCCGCACGGCCATATGCG